>JAEUTB010000162.1 GCA_016787995.1 Flavobacteriales bacterium
GATGGCGTCGATGCGGTTGCTGAAGTAGTTGAAGAAGATGATGGCCAGGGTGGAGCCGGTGATACCAAGCGCGGTGTTGATGAGCGCCTCGGAGATACCGGTGGAGAGGGCCGTTGCGTCAGGCGTACCGGAGGTGGCCAGTGCACTGAAGGCCCGGATCATCCCCAACACCGTTCCGATCAGACCGACCAGGGTACTGATGCTGGCACAGGTGGAAAGGATCACCATGTTCTTGCTGAGCATGGGCAGTTCCAAGGCAGTGGCCTCTTCGAGCTCCTGCTTCACGCTTTGCAGACGCGTCTCCTTGTCGTGCGACGCATCGTAGAGAACGGTCTTGTAACGCTGCAAGCCGCTGCGCATCACATTGGCCACCGAACCCTTCTGCTCGTCGCAAACCGTTACTGCCTTGTCCACATCGTCGTTCACCAGATGCTGGCGCACGTTCACGATGAACTCATCGATACGGCCCTTGCCCTTCGCGCGGCCCAGGGTGATGAAGCGCTCCACCGAGAAGATCAGCACGATCAGGTTGATGCTGATCAGGATGGGCACGATGAATCCGCCCTTGTAGATGGTACCGTACAACTTTCCGGGGTTGGTATCCACCGGGTGTCCGTGGACAGGGTCACTGTTCTGGAAGTTGGCCGGGTCGCCAAGCACGAACATGTAGAAGGATACGCTGATGATCAGCACCAAGGGGAACACGATGGCCACGAACAAGGAGTTCGCTTTCCCGCTCTTCACGTTACTCATTGGGGTCGTCTTAAGGTGAGGGTGTAGTTGTTGGCTTGAATTGAGATGCCGGTCAGCTTTGACAACGGCGGGGGTCAAACTTAGCAAGTTCCCCGCTCGGGCCATGTGAAGCCACTGTAAAGCCGCAGCACATGGCGCGCTTCCACAGGTCACAGTGGGGTGAATGGTGCAGGGGCATGCAGATGGCAATGCTAACGTGTGGTTCGTTCTGCTTCGTACCCCCAGCCGCCTCGCGCAGGGAACGGGCGGTACTGCTGAAGGAACGGCAGGCACTTCCATGGCTGTGATCCCAAGGATCACCATTTGTTCATCATGGGTTTATTTTCCATGGTATATATTTGCACCATCATGGACCGCAAAACCTTCCTCCGTACCAGCGTATTGGGCGGCGCCGCCTTGGTAAGCGCTGGCAACAGCCACAGCGAACCCACCTTAGAGAAGGCGATCCTCGGTCATGAACACCTTCCGAACGAAAACCCACGCGTCATGAACAACATGGTATTGCACAAGGCCGCAACCCGCGGGCATGCGGACCACGGCTGGCTGAACGCCCGCCACACCTTCAGCTTCGCCAACTACTACGATCCGGAGCGGATGCACTTCGGCGTATTGCGCGTGCTGAATGACGACACCATCGCGGCCGGCAAGGGCTTCGGCACCCATCCGCACGACAATATGGAGATCGTCACCATTCCGTTATCCGGCACTGTTGCGCACAAGGACAGCATGGGGAATGCTGGCACCATCAACGCTGGAGAAGTGCAGGTGATGAGCGCCGGCACCGGGATCACCCACAGCGAGTTCAACCATCGGCAGGACGCGGAACTGCGGTTGCTGCAGATCTGGATGTTCCCGCGCCAGCGGAATGTGGAACCTCGATACGCGCAAATGCCACTGGAGCGCGATCCGGGCACCAATGCGTTCGCGCAGATCCTCTCCCCTTCGCCCGACGATGCGGGTGTGTGGGTGCACCAGGACGCCTGGTTCCACATGGGCCGTTTCGACGGGGCGCAGCAGACGCGGTATGCGGTGAAGCGTAAGGGCAATGGCGTGTACGCGTTCGTGATCGAAGGAACGGCCACCATCAACGGCCAACCGTTGGAGCGGCGCGATGGCCTTGGGGTATGGGACGTCGACGAGCTTGAAGTCCGCACGGGCGCAGAGGGCGCACACATCCTGCTGATGGACGTACCGATGCAGCTGAACTGACGGAAAGAACGGACCGATACCTCAACCAACAGCTTAAAGCACCATGGCAACTGCAACACCAACCTTGACCAAGTGGACCATCGACCCTGTCCACAGTGAGATACAATTCAAAGTGAAACACCTGATGATCACCACGGTGACCGGCAGCTTCCAGCGCTTCGGCGCCGAGGTGGAAGCACCTGGAGACGATCTGAGCCAGGCGCGCATCGAATTCTGGGCTGATGTGGACAGCATCACCACAGGGAACGAGCAACGCGATGCCCACCTGAGAAGTCCGGAGTTCTTCGATCATGCAGAACACCCGCGCATCCACTTCGTATCGAAGGGCACCAAGGCGGTGGACCACGATGGTAGCTGGGACCTGATCGGCGACCTCACCATCAACGGCATCACCAAGCCCATCATCCTAGGTGTGGAATGGGGCGGTGTGATGAAGGACCCCTGGGGCAACACCAAAGCGGGCGTCACCATCAACGGCAAGATCAGCCGCAAGGAGTGGCACCTGAACTGGAACGCATCCCTGGAAGCCGGTGGTGTGCTGGTGAGCGATGAAGTGCGCATCAGCTGCGAAGTGCAGCTCGCCAAGCAGGGCTGAGGAACACCTCAAAGTGAGTGAAGGTCCCCGTTCGGCGTGCGCCGAACGGGGACCGTGCTTTCAAGGGCGCTGTGAACCGCGCACCGTGCGTAACCAGCACCCCGCGAATGGCGTTGAAGTGCTCCTACGTGGGTTTTCTTTGCCCAGCGGCGGCCGTACATGCTATTCAACAGCGTTCCCTTCCTTCTTCTCGTACTGCCCACCTTCCTGCTGTACTACACGCCCGGATTGCGCCGCTACCAGTTGCATATCCTGGTCGTGAGCAGCTTCATTTTCTATGCGTGGAACATGCCGTGGTTGTTGCTCCTGTTGATCGCCTCCTTGGCCATCAACACGGCAGCGAGCCACGCCGTGGTCTACGGACCCGCCCATCGTCGGAAGCTATACTCCACCTTGGGTGTCGCAGCCAATCTGGCCATCCTCGTCTTCTTCAAGTACAGTCCGCTCATCGGTCGCTCCTTCTTCCCGACCTCGGGGATCGGTGAGTTCCTCGTCTCCATTCCGCTGCCGGTGGGTATCTCGTTCTTCACCTTCCAAGGGATCAGTTTGGTGGTGGACGCCTATCGTGGCAAGGATATCAAGGAGTACAACAGCATCGTGGTGAAAGGCCTTTGGGCACACACACTACGGATCACCACCTTCATCGCCTTCTTCGCGCAGCTCGTGGCCGGCCCTGTGGTGAAGGCGCATGAGTTCCTGCCCCAGGTGCGCAGCAAGTACTTCAAGGACATCGACTGGAACGCCACCTTCGCCTGCCTGGTCACGGGTTACTTCCTGAAAATGGTGGTGGCCGACAACCTGAAGGACCAGACCTTCTGGATCACCTTCCCCTACTTCCGGGACATGCACAGCATCACCTTGGTGGTCCTGTTGTTCGGCTATTCCATGCAGATCTTCGCCGACTTCGCAGGATACTCCTTGATCGCTATAGGCCTCGCGCACGGCTTCGGCTACGTGCTGATGGACAACTTCAACTTCCCGTACATCAGCACCACGTTCTCCGAGTTCTGGCGCCGCTGGCACATCTCGCTCTCCTCCTTCCTGCGGGAGTACTTGTACATACCCTTGGGAGGTAACCGCAAAGGTGGTTTCAACACGTACCGGAACCTTATGCTCACGATGGTCCTGGGCGGCCTCTGGCACGGTGCGGCCTGGAGCTACGCCGTATGGGGTTTCTTCCATGGTCTGGTGCTCGCCGTTGAGCGGCTGGTGAAGGATCTCGGCTGGGGTGTCAAGCTTCCCAAGGTGCTGCACATGCTCTTCATCTTCACCATGGTCACACTGGCCTGGCTCTTGTTCAAGCTGCCCGAGTTCGATCATGTGATCGAGTACATGAAGGCCCTCTTCGGCAACACGCATATCGCGAACGTGCAGCCGATCATCCTGTTCTTCACGCTGCTGTTCTCCGTTCCAGTGGTCGCTTACCATATCATGTACCTGTGGACACGCCAGCCGCAGCCTGCCTTGGCACGCATGAAGCCCGTGTTGTACGGCATCATGCTCTTCCTCATCTTGGTGAATTCCGGTGGTGGCGCATCGTTCATCTACTTCCAGTTCTGATCCGCGCATGATCCGCCGTTCGCTCCTCGTGTTCGTGGTCCTGGTGGTGCTTTACGCGCTCTACGTGGCATTCCTGAAGCCCGACCTGAACACCGTTCAACACCAGGCGAGTGGCAACCGCATCAGTGCGGAGCAATACGTTTTCGCACCGGATGAGCCGGGGTCCACCGTCATCGTTGGATCTTCGCTTTCCTTCCGGATCGAACTGGACAGCCTGCCTCCGAAGACCAGCAACTTGGGCTTCGGCGGCCTCACCGTTTATGATGGTCTTGAATTGGTACGTCGCTCGGGCAAACGACCGGCGCGGATCCTGGTGGAAACGAACATGATCTTCAAGGAGGCCGACCGCGCCTTTCTCGACGCCGTGTTCCAGCCGGGACTCTTCGAGCTGCGGAAAGTGGCGCCCATCCTTCGGGAAGAGAACCAACCCACCGGCGTGCTCGTAGGCTACTTGAAACGCGGCATGAAGGAGGAGGGTCCGGGGCCCAAAGCGGGAGAACCTGACAGTACCACGATGAGCGAGAACCTGCTCAACACCAACCGGGGCATCTTCAGCAAGGTGCCGGCGGACAGCGTGCAGCAGCGCTATCTGGATAACCTGGAGAGCGAAGTGCGTGCGCTGGAGGCGAATGGAACGGAAGTGATCTTCCTCGAGGTCCCCATCAGCGAAGAGTTGATGCGAAGCCCACTGGCCGTGCGTGCACGTGAGGTGATCAGCAGCCGTTTCCCGAAGCACCGCTTCCTGTGGTCCGATCGCACATGGCGTACCACGGACGGGTTACACCTGGAGTGGTACAACGCACAGCGCTACAGTCGTTGGTTGGGCGCTCAGCTCCGGGCGCTTCCCATGAAGTAGTTCCGGCGCGGATCTTGCGGACCAAGGGGAAGACCCTTGTCCATGAAAAGCATCATCAGCAGCGTGATCGCGGTGGCCTTCGTGGGCCATACGCAAGCTCAGACCCGTGCCCTGGCGGATAGCACCGGCTTGCCGGGAGATGGATTCGACCTTGCTGGGGCGGTGGAGCTTTTCAAACAAGCCCCGAACCTTGAAGCATTCGAACGCGCGCTGAACGAGGAAGCCAGCCAGGTGAACAACCTCGACTTGGACGGCGACGAGCGGGTGGACCACATCCGGGTGGTCGATCACAAGAGCGGGGAAGCCCATGCGATCGTACTACAGGTGGCCTTATCGCAGAGCGAGCTTCAGGATGTGGCCGTGATCGAACTCGAGAAGACGGGCGAGGCGGCGGCCATGCTACAGATCCGCGGTGCGGAAGAGCTCTATGGCTCGGACGTACTGGTGGAACCGCTGGCGGAAGAAGACGCCGGCACGGCACCGGCCAAAGGTCCAAGCGCACCGGAGTTGGCGCGGGTGCAGGTCTGGGTGAACGTGTGGGCCTGGCCTTGTGTCACGTGGATCTACGGGCCCAGCTATGTGGTTTGGCAGTCGCCGTGGTATTGGGGCCACTACCCACCGTGGTGGCGGCCTTGGAGGCCGATGGGCTGGCGAGCGTGGTACCGCTGGAACCGCCCCTATCATGTATGGTACAGACCGGTGTACGTGTGCAGGGTGCCGAACGCAGATGCCGTGTATCGCCCTAGAGCCAGTTACTCGCCTCGGATCCATCGTGCCACGGCACCGATACGGCAACAGCGAGCGGCGATGCGCACCACCAGACCCGATGCACGTACGGCTCCCGCACCGCGCATGGACCGGCGCCAGCGCGACGTACGCGGAAAAGAACGCTCAGTGCCGCGCACACGCCCTGTTGATCGCGCTCCGCGAACGCGTCCTGCCCAACGCGCACCGCGCACAGCACCGGCACCGCGTGCACCGAGACCAGCACGGACACCTGCCCCATCGCGCGCGCCAAGGCGGCGGTGAGGCTGCGCTGATCGGCTTGCCTAGCGGTCCTCAAGGCATCGGCTATCTTTGCCGCCCCTTAGAAAGCCGTGATGGACAAGCGTTTTACGCAGTACGAAGAACTCGACCTGCCCAAGGTCGCCGAGGAGGTGTTGACCCAGTGGGAGGCCGAGGACACCTTCGGCCATAGCCTGGATCTGCGCAAGGACGCACCGCCGTTCGTGTTCTATGAGGGTCCGCCCAGCGCCAACGGCCTGCCCGGCATCCATCACGTGATGGCGCGCACCATCAAGGACATCTTCTGCCGCTACCAGACGCAGAAGGG
>JAEUTB010000203.1 GCA_016787995.1 Flavobacteriales bacterium
GTCGTGGTGAACGATCCTTCTTCTGTTGAAAGACCCCGGCGTGGTGCCGGGGTTTTTCGTTGGGGGTGGGGACGCGCGTCCTTCGGACGGTTTTCTTTAACCACCGATGCACACGGATGGACACGGATGAATGCACGATCGATGTGTATCCGTGTTGATCCGTGGTTCAGTAATTCTGCGGTAGAGTTGGCTTCTTAGGCGCGCGTCCTGCGGACGGTTTTCTTTAACCTCGGCCCTGCCTACCGGCAGGCAGGTGCACACGGTGCCACGCTACGCTCGCACGGACCTTGCACTTGGATCGTTATTTGTCCTGCGGATATTTTTTAACCACGGACCTGCCTACCGGCAGGCAGGTACACACGGATGGACACGGATGAATGCCCTATCGGTGTGTGTCCTTGTTGATCCGTGGTTCTGTATTTCTACGGTAGAGTTGGCTTCTTGGGCGCGCGTCCTGCGGACGGTTTTCTTTAACCACGGTGCCACGCTGCGCTCGCACTGACCGTGCACACGGATCAGGCTCAGCCGAAGCGGCTTTGTGGACATGGCTGGGCGTATGTCCTACTGTTGAGAGCCAGTTGTGGTGTTGCGCTCGTTCAGTGACTTCACTTACTCCTTCACCAACCGCACGGTCTTATGTGTTCCGCTGCGCGGCTCCTCCAGCACCGCCGCATAGAGGCCTGCGGGGTAGGGGCTCAGGTCCAGGTGCATGGTGCGCGTGCCTGCGGCCACTTGGTGTGTGCTGAGGGTGCGTCCGTGTGCATCCACCAAGCGCATCTGTTGTGCGTGGCTGACTGCGGATAGTTGCAGGGTACACGGTCCGGTGGTGGGTACGGGTGCGGCGTGTAGTTCCGGATCCATGGGTGTTTCTCCAATGCCTACGATGCCGCACACCGTGGTGAACTCCTGGTCGGGGTAGGTGCCCACTATCAAATTGCGCGGGCTAACTGTGGTGTAGGGTGCGGAGGTAAAGCCGGTGGTGGTCGATATTTCGGTGGGGGTGGTGGTGAAGACCAGATCAGGTCGGGTGCAGGGCAGGCCTTCGCCGTTGCCATCCACTTTCATCACCAGGATTTTCTGGGGAGAGGATCCCGAAAGTCGGTAGGTGCCACCGACCCAGATGGCCTCGCCACCGGCGCCGTCGGGGCCCACGGCCAGGCAGTAGCCCACGTTCCACCGGGCCGCATCGCCGTAGGTGTGGGTCCATTCCACATTGGCTTCCAGGTCCATCTTCACCAGGGTGACGTATTGCTCCGTGAAACTCTCCACGGTGGTACCCAGCAGGTAGATCGCGCCGTCGTAGAGGCGGGCTTCGGCCAGCTCGGTGTCGCCGGGCGCGCTCACCAGGCGCGACCATGTCACCTCCCCATCGGCCTCGATACGGGTGCAGACGAGCTGGAAGGTCTCGAAACCGGTGAGTTCCTGCAGCAGCAGGAAAGCGCCATCGTCCAGCGGCACCACATCCATATTCTCCCAACCATTGCCCGGATGGTCGTACACGATGCAATCGAGCACCTCGCCGGTGGCGGACAGGCGTACGCGGGCGAGTGAATTGTCCACGGCGCCCAATGGGCTTTGCCGGGTGAAACACGTGATCACGCCGGTGGTGGGGTCCACCAACACGTTCAGGGTGCTGAGGTTCTTCTCCTGCACATCCACGGTGCGCATCCTCAGGGCGTTGAGGTCCATATCGAACTTGGCCACGAACAGGTGATAGCGCAGATCGGTGCTGCCGCCGAACCCGATAGTACCGGTCACCACCACACCTTCGCCCGGGATCACCACGGCATCGCCGTTGTACTCCTGGCCTTCGGGTGTACCGATGACCACGGCATCGGCGGTATTGGCGCCATCGGCGATGCGGGTCAAGAGGATGCTCTGGCGGATGCCGATGCCCAGCTGATCATCCAAGCCGCCGAAGCCGAGCCGCATGCCGGGGCCGAAGGGCAGCAAGCGCCGCAGGTACACGGAGCCCTCCACGGTCTGCTGCACCTGTGTGCTGTTGATCACCTCGCCGCTGGCATCGAACACCAGCTCCGTGCCGAAACTCGTACCGGCCATCATGCGTGCACCGCCGTCCGGTGTGGCTTCCACGCTCACTCCGAGCCCGGAGGGCAAGTGGCGCAGGAAGTACTGCGCGCGAGCCGGCGAGAGCGGCGCTGCTAAAGCGAACACGAGCGAAAGGCGGGTCGCGTTGGTGAAGAGGAACGATGGAAGCGTAGAGTAGTGCATGGGTCAGGGATCGGTTCACCGGAAGGTGTGCATCACACTTCCTTCACACCCTATCGAGAAGCGCGGCGGATGTGAACAAGCCGTGGGTGCAGAATGGATTGTTGGCGAAGCGAAAGGTGGAAGACGAACTCATCTCATGAAGCCAAACGCACTCATCAAGAAGGGTTCGCAACTCTCGACCCACAAAGGGATCTACTGCGCTTCCAAACGAGATCAAGCTACGTCGAGACTAAGCCGCACATAGCCCTATCGTCAAAGCACCAAGCCAACAAACACAGCGTGCGGTAGGCGTCCACGATCCGCGCGCCTGCCTGCCGGTAGGCAGGCCTGCCTGCCGGTAGGCAGGGCCGTACCCGCCTCGGGGGCCTGTGCTGCGGGCTTGAGCGAGGCGGGCTGCGGCTTGGATCGTGGTCGCCTCCCGAGCCGAAGGCGTGGGGATGGCTCCACCTTTTATTCAGTTCACACTACTTTCCTCTGCGGTCTTCATTATCTCCCTTCGGTCGGTAGGCGAAGCAAAAGGTGGAAGACGCACTCGCTTGGCGGAGCTGAACGCACTCTTCAGGAGTTCACACAACTCCCGAACAGCTATGCGTGCATCTCCGGCCCCGAACAGATCCCTTGACCTATGCCATGAAGCCGCTCCCTACCTACGCAGCCATCACCGATCCTCAGTTCTCGCTACGGACATCGAACGTATTCAGATCCTGCCCCGTGATCCAGGCGATCACCAACGCATCGCCCAGCACGCTGCCAACGATCCGGTAGCGCGAATGGGCGAGCGGGTTGTTCCCATCGAGCGGTTCGCTCATCACCCCGATGTCACGTTGGTAATAGTTGCTGTGTACGAACCGCACGATACCGTTGCGCGCCACGATGAAGCCCACGTGGCTATCGAGCCCCACCTTGTAAAGGCCGTCGCCCTGCGTCTGGATGTAGGTGATCACATCGCTGACGGGTCGATCGCGGAAGCGCTTGATGCGATGGCAGAGTTTCACGGTGATGGGTTCGGCGGCCATCTGCGACCATTTGATGCGTGGCAGCTTGAACCCCGCATCCTGCAGAACGGTGTTCACGAAATAGCCACAGGCGATGGTGCCGGTGCCGGGTGTACGCGTGGTGCCGTTGAAGTCCCACGGCGTGCCGTACCACGCGGGTAGGATGTCGAGCGTGATACGATCAAAGAGGTAGTTGCGCGCACTGTCGACCACGGCGATACGATCGGCGCTGTCGGCACTGGCATAGCGAGCGGTGAAGCGCAGGCGATCGGCTTCGATGCGTTGTTTGAGGGTGGTGTAGGGGGGGGGCTGGGTGATGAGGGCGGCGAGGAGGAGGAGCATGGGGCACTTTCACCACCCAATGCCTGCCGAGACGATATGTAATGCAGGGGTGACCTACGAAGGGAAAATCACGGCCTGTTGTGATCATTGTGCAACCGCCCATACACCGCCGTCCCCATGAACGCCCCGTCCCAGTAGTAGCTCTCCCGCAGGATCCCTTCCAACGTGAAGCCACACCGTTCCAGCAGCGCGCGTGTGCGTGCGTTGCGAGGCTCGGTCCGGGCTTCCACGCGGTGCGCGCCGAGCTGGTCGAAGGCGAATTTCGCCACGGCGGTCAAGGCTTCGCGCATGAGGCCTTTGCCCCAATGCTCATGCATCAGTTGGAAGCCGACCTCGACGAGCTGATGTTCGGGCTGCAACTTGTAGAGGCCGATGGTGCCGATCATGGTGGGGTCTTCGCGCAAGGCGATGATCCAGCCGAGGCGTGTGCCTATTGATCGGTCGTGTTCCAACAGCTCCAACATCGCGGCCGCCTCATGCACGTTGTTCGGTCGCGGTCGGCCGATGTAGGCCATCACGCGCTCATCGGTGCGCAAGAGGAAGTTGCGTTCCGCATCGCTGGGCAAGGGCTGGCGCAGTACGAGTCGCTCGGTGTGCAGGGTGGGGAAGGGCTCGAAGTGCGTGCGCATGGCCTGCAAAATACAGGCCCTTCGCGGCATCGGCACCCGTCTATCGATCCCACCCCTTCACCCACCGTACCGTCGAGCGCGCGCCGGCCTCGGTGAGCACGGAGACGAGATAGGCACCTACGACGATGTCGGCGATGGGCAGTTGCGCAACGCCACTGCTGGCGCGTACCACGCGACCACCGGCATCGTGCAGGGTAATGGCACGGATGCGCTCCGTGGTGTTGATGAACAAGGATGTTGCATCGGACATCACGGTGAAGCGTGGGACTTCCTGCGTGTTGATACCGGTGGTGTTGGCGGCCTGCACCTTGACCAGATACGCTTGCGGTTGCCCGTTGTAATGGGTGAAGTCGCCTCCGACCAGTACCGTACCGTCGGCAAGTGCCACGAGGCTGCGTGGGTAGGAGAGGTCCAAGGTGTTCGCGGGTGTACGCGGACCGAGTCCGGGATCGAAGTCAGGATCAACCGCACCGTTGTAGGTGAGGCGTGCGAGCCGGGCGCGTGGTTCGCCGGCAAGGGAGCCGAACCAACCACCCACCACCAGCCGTCCATCGCTCTGCATGGTGCAGGCGGTGATGGGGATGGGACCGGCGATGACCGGACCATCACCGGGGTAGATATTCGCGGGGTAGTCCGCATCGCGCGTGCCATCGGCGTTGAGGCGCACGATATGGCTGCTCGGTTGTCCGTTGTACACGCCGAAATCACCCACCACGTACAACTGGCCAGCAGGATCAAGGGACACATCCCACCCCGAGAGGTGGTAGCCACCGGTGAGGCCCGTGCCCACGTTGAAGGCAGGATCCACCGCACCGGAGGGCAGAAGCTGCACGATGCAGGAGGCGGTGGTCTGGTCGAAGGTTTGGAAGGCGCCCACGACGAGCAACTCCCCGGTGGGCCGAAGCTTCATGGCCTGGATAACCTGGGTTAAGCCCTGTGGTCCATCGCCGATCGTGAAGGAGGGGTCCAAGCTGCCATCTTCCATCAACCGGGCCAGTCGGGGTGCGTCCTCACCGCCGATGGTGGTGAAGGTGCCGGCTACGTAGCACTGCCCGTTGGGCATGGGCTCCACCACCATCGTCCGATCACTCGCGAGGAAGTCGGGATCGAAGCCGGTATCCAAGGTTCCGTCCTGCTCGAGGCGAACTAGACCAGCCACGGGAACCCCATCATATTCGCTG
>JAEUTB010000084.1 GCA_016787995.1 Flavobacteriales bacterium
GCGATCGCGGACCATGCACAGTGCCTGCTTGGCGTTCAACAGCCGCTGGTGCGCGTACATCCACGACTGTGTCTCCGAATCGAGACCCGTGCGCACGATGCGCCCCACCTCGTCCAACAAGCGTTGATCCATGGCGCCGTAGGCACGCCCTGCCGCAATGGGGTCGATGCGTTTGTCCGTCACCCGGTTGCGCAGGATGTTCAAGCCGTCGAAGGGAAGCCCGCCCACCACCTTGGGGTCGTTAGGGTGTGTGGGGTCACGTAGATCGGCGATGGCAGCATTGGTCTTCTGCTGCTGAACGGTGAGCTTCAGGGAGGTGACCGGCTTGCCCGTGAGGTAGCCCACGGACAGGGCGCTCTCGCGCTGAAGCTCGTGGATCACATTGGCGAATTGGCCGATCAACGCGCTCTGCTCGTTCACGTAATCCATCACCTGCAGGCGCTTCAGGCTGGAGTCCACCTGCTTGCCGATGAGCAGCACCATGCCTAGCACGGGAATGCCCAGGGTGATCATGAACTTGGTGCGGACAGGAAGGTCCGCGAAGCGCCAACGCATCGTGCCAAATTACACCCTCGCGGCTTGTCGGCCACGTCTACCTTTGGCCACCTCACCAGACGGGCATGGCCCATCACCCATGAAGGAACACTTCGAAACCCTGGAATCCAAGTCCGCCGAAGCCTTGTTGGGCGGCGGTGCCGATCGTATCGCAGCCCAGCACAAGAAGGGCAAACTAACGGCCCGTGAACGCATCGACCTCTTGTTGGATGAGGGCAGCTTCCAGGAGATCGGCCAACTCGTGACCCACCGGAGCGACAATTTCGGGCTGGATAAGCAGGTCTTCTTGGGCGATGGTGTCGTCACCGGTTTCGGCCGGATAGACGGACGCCTCATGTACGTGTTCTCACAGGATTTCACCGTGCTCGGCGGCTCGCTCGCCGAAGCCCATGCAGCCAAGATCTGCCGGATCATGGACCTGGCGATGCAGAACGGCGCACCCGTCATCGGCCTGAACGACAGTGGTGGCGCGCGTATTCAAGAAGGGGTGGTCAGCCTCGCGGGCTATGCCGACATCTTCTACCGCAACGTGCGCAGCAGCGGGGTGATCCCGCAGATCAGCGCCATCCTGGGGCCCTGTGCCGGCGGTGCCGTGTATAGCCCGGCCCTTACCGATTTCGTGATGATGACCGAGGGCACCAGCTACATGTTCGTGACCGGCCCCAACGTGGTGAAGACCGTGACCCACGAGGAGGTGAGCAGCGAAGACCTCGGCGGCGCCTCCACCCATGCCTCCAAGAGCGGCGTGGCACATTTCACCGCTACCAACGAGCTGGATGCCATCCGACAATTGCGCCAGCTGATCTCCTATATCCCCAGCAATTGCGAGGAAGAACCTCCAGCCCTGGCATACACTCCAGGTGATGAACGACGCCCCGCATTGGACAGTATCATCCCCGACAATCCCAACCAGCCGTACGACATCCGCGAGGTGCTCAATGCGGTGATCGACCCGGATAGCAGCATGGAGGTGCACGCGGAGTACGCGCGCAACATGGTGATCGGCTTCGCACGGGTGGCTGGCCGCACGGTAGGCTGTGTGGCGAACCAACCGGCCACGCTCGCCGGTGTGCTCGACATCGATGCCAGCATCAAAGCCGCCCGGTTCGTGCGCTTCTGCGATGCCTTCAACATCCCGCTCCTCGTGTTCGTTGATGTTCCTGGTTTCCTTCCGGGGACCGATCAGGAGTGGCGCGGCATCATCAACCATGGCGCCAAATTGCTCTACGCCTTCAGCGAAGCCACCGTGCCCCGCATCACCGTCATCACCCGTAAGGCCTATGGCGGCGCATACGACGTGATGAACTCCAAACACATCGGTGCCGACATGAATTTCGCCTGGCCCGGTGCCGAGATCGCCGTGATGGGCGCGAAGGGCGCGGCCGAGATCATCTTCAAAGGCGAGATCTCCAAGGCCACCGATCCCGCGGCCAAGCTGGCGGAGAAGGAAGCCGAGTACAAGGCCCAGTTCGCCAACCCGTACGAGGCCGCTGCACGCGGGTATGTGGATGCGGTGATCAAGCCTTCCGAGACCCGCCAGCACATCATCGCCGCGCTGGACATGTTGCGTAACAAGGTGGAGAAGCTGCCGCGGAAGAAACACGGCAACATCCCGCTGTGATCCGCGTATCAAGGCCTTCGCAACGCCGCGCATGAAGTTCACCGTCGTCACCCCCAGCTTCGGACAGCTGCACTACCTCAAGCTGAACGCCGCCTCCATCGCAGATCAACGTGCACCCGGCATCGAGGTGGAGCATATCGTCCAAGATGGTGGCAGCAAGGACGGAACGCGTGAATGGCTGGCCGCACAGGCTGATATCCGGGGTGTAGCTGAAGCCGACAATGGCATGTACGATGCCATCAATCGCGGCATCATGAAGGGCGAAGGCGACATCTTCTCCTGGCTCAATTGCGACGAACAGTTCTTGCCTGGGACCTTGCAGGCGGTGAAGACCTTCTTCGAAGAACATCCCGAGGCCGACATGCTAGCGGGTGACACCTTGGTGGTTGACGCCAAGGGCGAGTACCAGTGCCACCGCAAAGCCGTGGTGCCCACCACCGGCATTCTACGCCTGGGTCGAACACCCGTGCAGAGCTGTTCGTTGTTCTTCCGTGCCAAGTTGGTGAAGGGCCCAGGGGCCATCCTCTTCGATCCACAATGGCGGGCCATGGGCGATTGGGCCTGGCTGCGCGACCAGAACGCACGCGGGGCACGCATGCTCCGCTTGCCGCGTTTCCTCGCCACCTTCGTGGATGATGGCGGCAATCTGGGGATGAGCCCGCGTGCCGTGCAGGAGACCCGCGCGGTGTATGGCTCTCTCTCCACGTGGCACAGGGCCACGGAGTACATCGTACGCGGTGCCGACTATGCCCGTAAGATCATGGACGGCTACTACAGCCAGAAACCCTTCGACTACGCCATCTATGATGCTGACCCCACCAGCCCTTCGGGCGTGTCGATGGTGCGTCGCAGTCGCCATGTGGCCAAGCCCACTTGGCATTGGAAGGGGCGGGCGCACTGATCGTCCTGCGGAACTGGAACTGATGAACGTCGACCGTTCATCGCCCCGCACAGGGTAACTTGCCCGCCGTGCGAAGCGCTCTCCTGATCGTACTTCTCGGCTTCTCGTGCAGCGGCCGCACGCAGTCCACCGTGGATAGCATGCTCCGGGTCCTTCAAGGCCAGCAAGGCATGGAGCGCGTGGTGAACCTGGGCAACATCGCCTGGGAAATGGGCATGAGCGATCCACAACGAGCGCTGCCATTCGGTATCGAAGCGCTGGCCCTGGCCGAGCGAATGCAGGACAGCACGGCCATCGCTACAGCAGCGAACGACTTGGCCATCACGCAGTTCAGGCTCGGCCATTTGCGTGAAGCCGTGGAGTTGAACCATAGAGCATTGAACATCCGCGAGCTGGCAGGGGATAGAGCGGGCGCAGCGGCTTCGCACAGCAAGATCGCTGTGGCTTACACGGACCTGATGATCTTCGACTCGGCTTTGGCGCACAATTACGCGGCAGCGCGCATTTTTGAAGAATTGAAGGAGCCGATCCGCCTGGCCCAGGTGCGAGGCAACATCGGGCATCTTTACCAACAGATGGGGGACTTGGAGATGGCCGAGTCCGTCATTCGAAGGACGGCTGATGAACTTCGACCCAACGGGGTCAGTTACCCATTGGCCACCAACCTCGGACAACTCTGCCAGGTACTGGAACAACGAGGGAAGATCGACGATGCCTTCGTGGTCGGACAAGAAGCCCTTGTCATGTTCACCCAGTTGGGAATGGACAATGAGGTGGCCAGCGTGAACAACGAACTCGGTATGATAGCCCGGCGCAGGGGTGACGATGTCGCTGGTATCGCCTACTACCGCAAGGCACTCGCTACGGCCGAGCGGATCGGGGACCTTACAGGCCAAGCGACCTATGGCATGAACGTGGCCAATGTGCTCAATGAGACCGGCCGCGTCAATGAGGCGCTGCCGTACTACGACCGTGCCTTGGAGCTATGCCGCGCACAGGGGTATGCGGATCAGCATATGAGCCTGCTCGGAGGTTACATCGCTGCGCTGAAGAGAACCGGTGATCTCGCAGGAGCTCTGCGGTTGCAAAGCGAGCTGATCGCGCTGAAGGATACCGTTTACAAGGAGGACCGGATGCGTGCAGTTAGTGACATGCAGGTGAAGTATGAGACCGAGCGCACCGAAAAGGAGTTGCTGGCCGCCCAGGCAAGAGCGGATGAACAACGCGCTGTGATCGAACGGCAACGGTTGCGAATGGTCTTGCTGGGCGTGGGCGTGGCCATCCTGGCAGTGATCACCATGCTCGTGCTACGCCTCCAACGGGCGCGTCACCGCCAGCAATTGGACCGCCAGGTGATCGCCGAGCGGGAGCAGGGGCTGAAGGCCATCGTGCAGGGGACCGACGCTGAACGCAAACGGATCGCCAGCGAACTCCATGATGGGGTGGGCCAATTGCTCACCGGGCTGAAATACCGGATCGAAATGCTCGCGGGTTCCGATCCCAGGCTGGCGGACACCCTGGCACTCGCCGATGAGGCTGGAAGGGAAGTGCGCGATATCGCCCACCGCATGATGCCGCGCTCGCTCGAGGGCTCCGGTCTCGTACCTGCCATGGCGGACATGCTCGATAAAGCATTGGCCGTCCCCGGAGTGGAGAAACACTTCGAACACCATGGCATGGAGCATCGACTGCCAGGCGAAGTGGAGACCGGTATCTACCGGATCGCGCAGGAGCTGCTCAACAACATCATCAAGCATGCCAAGGCCTCCCGGGTCGACGTACAACTTGTGCGCACACGTACCTCCGTCGTGCTCATCGTGGAGGACGATGGCATCGGCATGGACGCAACCCGGTCCAATGCAGGGCTTGGGCTGCGCAACCTGCATGACCGTGCGCGCATCCTGCAAGGGACCTTGGAATTCAGCGTTGGAGCAGGACGTGGCACAGTGGCCACCCTGCGTGTACCCTTACCACAGAAGGCAGCAGCATGACGGAGGAGATAAGGATCGCCATTTGCGATGACCACCGGGTGGTGACGGACGCATTGCGTGACATGTTCAACGGGGTGCCCGGATTCACCTGCGTGGGCACTGCCGCCAGTGGGTCGGAGATCCTGTTCCTGCTCCAGCATGTCGCTGTGGACATCCTGCTCACCGACCTGGATATGCCGGGCATGGATGGCTTCGAAGTGCTCAACGCCATCCGTGCGAAGCCTACCGGGCCGAAAGTGCTGGTGCTGTCCATGCACGATGAGGCGGCGCTGGTGAAGCGTGCGATGGATATGGATGCGGATGGATACGTCGTGAAGAATGCCGGCAAGGACGAGCTCGTGCTGGCCGTGCGGGAGGTCGCGGCGGGAAGACGTTACTTCAGCGGTAGCGTGGCCGATGCCTTGCTCGGGAAGGCCAGTGTGAACGAGGCCGGGTCTCAGCTCCTCGGTGAACTTACCGAACGGGAGGTGGAAGTACTGGCGGCCCTTGCGGAAGGGCTCGGCAACAAGGAGATCGGCGAGCGCCTCTTCATCAGCCCGCGTACGGTGGACACACACCGCACCAATTTGATGCGCAAGCTCGATACGCACAACGTGGCCGGCTTGGTCCGCATCGCCATCAAGGCGGGACTTGTGCGCTAGGCCATACGGTGATCACCGTAGCAGAACACGGCCTTTCACGGAGGAACACCGGGCGTAACATGGGGTCACAAAACAACCCATGTCAACGATGTACATCCGAAGCTCGTTCCACAACCCTTCGATCGTCCTCATGATCGCCCTCGGCACGCTCGTCAGCCTTAGCGCGTGCAAGAAAGAAGAAGCAGAACCACCGGTGGTGGACGTACCCACGGGCGGTGGCTCCAACTCCACAACGCCGAATACAACGCCCACCTTCACTGGCGCCGCCGCGGTGCTGGCTGCCGTGAGCACGGCCACCACCCAGGAGATCCCGGGCTTCGGTACCGTTTCCGTGGACCTCAATACCGGTGTGGGTTATTTCCGCGACGCTGCAGGTGCCAGCGTGCAGGCCGGCACCGTTTCCTGCAATGACAATGCGCTCACCTATGCGAATGGCGCCTATGCCTATACCCCTGGCGCCACGAACCCCACGGGCATCGACTTCGGCTCCGGGGTCACTTGGAATGTGGGCGGTGGCAATGGCTTCTCCGCCTTCACGCGGAATACCAATGCCATCTCTTTCCCGTCAGCTGGTAGCATCACCAGCGGTGCCACAGTGAACCGCAGCTCGGGCTACACCATCACCACGGACTTCGTGAACGATGCGGATAGCGTCTACTTCATCATCGGTAATGTGCTGCTGCGTCGGGGCGCGAACACCGGTAGCTGCACCTTCTCGTCCAGTGAGCTGGGTGCCTTGGCAGCGGGGCAGAACCTGGCCATGGTCGCCGCGTTCAACTATTACAATGAGAACATCGACGGCAAGGAAGTCTATTTCATCAAGGAGCGCGTGCTCACCCGTTCGGTCACGGTCCAATAGGGCTATTCCCCTTCTCTCTCGAATGCCCTCCAACGAGGGCATTCGTATTTATTAACAGGCGCTGGAAGCAGGGCGCCACAAGGCGGTCTAACTTCGTCGTAACCCGAAAACAGACCATGCTCCTCAAACTCGCTTCACTCTTCACCATCGGCGTGCTTGCCGTTGCGCCGCACGATCCACTACCCGACCTCACCATCGGAACCGCGCTTCCCGCTGCCGATATCAAGATGAAGGATGTGAGCGGGAAGGACATCACCCTGAAGGATGCCGCAGGCAAGAACGGCCTGCTCGTGATCTTCTCGTGCAACACGTGCCCTTTCGTGGTGGGGTCGGACGACAGCGAAGGCTGGGAGGGACGATACCCGGAACTGGCCGCTTATTCGCAGCGGCATGGCGTTGGCGTGGTATTGGTGAACAGCAACGAAGCCAAACGCACCGACGGTGACAGCTTCGAGGACATGCAGAAGCGCTACAAGGAGAAGAACTATGGCGGGTCGTACGTGCTCGATGCCAACAGCACGGTGGCCGATGCCTTCGGTGCCCGCACCACACCCCACGTGTTCCTCTTCGATAAGGACATGAAGCTCGCCTACAAAGGCGCCATCGATGACAACGTGGGCAAAGCCTCCGCAGTGAAGGAGCGCTACCTCGAAAAGGCCATGGACAGCATGGTCGCAGGCAAGCCGGTGGATCCTGCCACCACACGCAACATCGGTTGCAGCATCAAGCGCGTGGCCGTACCGCACAAGCACTAGGACATCCTATCGTCCGCAACGCCGTGTTCCCTAGGGGAATGCGGCGTTGTTCATTTGTTGAAAACAACTTTCACCGCTCCGGTGGGGCGGGCCGTTCCTTTGTGTCAAAGGCTTTTCGGATGAATGTCCTATTGATCGGCGGTGGAGGAAGGGAGCATGCCATGGCGTGGAAGATCGCCCAAAGCTCCCTGCTCGATGAACTCTATGTTTCCCCGGGGAACCCGGGAACGGTGCGCCATGGTCGCAATGTGGCGCTCGACCTTAACGATCATAAGAAGCTCCGCGCCTTTCTGTTGGAGAAGCGCATCCAGATCGTGGTGGTAGGCCCGGAAGCGCCGCTGGTGGATGGTCTCCATGATCGGATCAGTGAAGATCCTCAACTCGCCGGTGTCACGGTGATCGGCCCGAAGAAGTCCGGTGCGCGGCTCGAAGGCAGCAAGGACTTCGCCAAGGAGTTCATGTTCCGCCACAACATCCCCACCGCTGCACACCGCAGTTTCGGCAAGGGTGAATTGAAGGCGGCCATCGAACACATCGAACGTTCACCTGCGCCCTACGTGATCAAGGCCGATGGTCTTGCTTCCGGCAAAGGCGTGGTGATCACAAGTGATAAGAAAGAAGCCGCCAGCGTGTTGAAGGACATGCTGGAGGGCGGACGATTCGGCGCAGCCGGCGAGCGCGTGGTGATCGAACAGTTCTTGAAGGGCATCGAGGTCTCCACTTTCCTGATCACCGATGGGGAGTCCTTCAAGATGCTGCCACCCGCCAAGGACTACAAGCGGATCGGGGTGGGCGATACCGGCCCGAACACGGGAGGCATGGGGGCGGTTTCACCTGTTCCCTTCGCTGACAAGGACTTCATGCAGAAGGTGCACGACCGTGTGGCAGCACCCACCATACGTGGCCTGAAGAAGGATGGCATCCCGTACAGTGGGTTCCTGTTCATGGGGTTGATGAACGTGAACGGCGAGCCGTACGTGATCGAGTACAACGTCCGGCTCGGTGACCCGGAGACCCAGGCCATCCTGCCGCGCTTGCGCAGCGACCTGCTCGATCTCTTCGAGGGCATCGCCTCCGGAACACTCAGCGAACGGCACGTGGATGTGGATGACCGAACGGCCGTGACGATCGTACTGGCCAATGCCGGTTACCCTGAAAACTTCGCCACCGGAAACCCCGTGATCGGCCTGGAGCTGGTTCGAGAAGCCTATGTGTTCCAAAGCGGCACGGCTCAGAAGGACGACCGCTTGGTGACCTCCGGCGGAAGGGTGCTTTCCGTTACCTCCTTCGGGAAGGACCTGGAGCAGGCTATTCTCGCAGCACAACGCTCGGCAGCACTGATCGAGTTCGAAGGCAAATACCTGCGTTCCGATATCGGCTTCGACCTGGTGAAACAACCCTCCACCCGGTCAGCACCACCCGTGGCGCGTTAGGCCAAGGTGCCGTCCTGCTTGGCCTTGCGGTTGTACCGCCCCTGTAGCATGAGCCAATACACCAGACCGAAACCCATCAACAGGCTGACCACGGTGACCGGGAACCAACCCATCCAAACGAGGACGCTCAGCATGGATTCGAGGAAGTGGCCGATGGCGAATACGATCTTTTGCATCGTGTGGGGTGCTCTGACCCGCCAAAGATAGACAGCCTGCCCGAACCGGCCCACTACGATGCTCGCGCGCGTTTTCCGAAGCAATCAACCCGGTGTTCTGGTGCTCTTGTTAGTGCTGGTACCTGCGCTGTTGCTGCCGAACTGCTGGGCCCCTGCGCCTGACCTTTCCCAAGGAATGCCCCTGATTCGCTGGCTGGTCGGCTTTTTCAACGCCGCTGGTTGGACCTACGGGCTGGCCGTGATGGGTTGGGTCGCCATCATGGCGCTTCAGGTGGCCTTCCTGCTGAACGAGACCGAGCTGGTGGACCGCCGCAACCACCTTTCAGGATTGCTCGTGCCCTTGGCCTTGGCCCTGGCCATGCCCCCAGGCGGTGCGGGTGCTGCCTTCTTCGGTCTTCCTTTCGTGATCTGGGCCATGCACCGCACATGGAGCATCTCCACCGGCCAAAAAGCACTAGGTGCTTTGTTCGATGCGGGTCTCCTTCTGGGCCTTGCTGCCCAGTTCTACATGCCCTACGTTTTTCTCCTGGTCGTGGTCTGGGCTTCCGTATCGGTGATCCGTCCGTTCCAATGGCGTGAGTACCTGATCCCGTTGGTAGGGGTGGTGCTGGTGTTCTATCTCGCTTGGGGTGTTCAACGCCTGCTGCATCTGCCTTACCAAGCACCCTTGCGCACCATCATCCATTCCAGCACGGGCTTCGCCGGTGCGCCGCCGCACTTCGGCTGGATCGTGGCATTGGTGCTCGTTCCCCTACTCGTAGTGTCCAGCCTGCGTTTCGCCGAATATTATGGCCGCGGTGTGGTGCGCGAACAGAACATCCGCAGTGCGTTCATCGCGTTCGGCCTCACCATGGCGCTGCTCGGGGCGCTGGTCCAGCTCATCGGTGGGCACTTCCCCATCGTCCTGGTGGCCATACCCTTGGCCGTGCTCACCACCTTCGCTTTGATCGGCACCCGCAGGGCATGGCTCGGCGAACTGGCCGTGGCTTGCCTGGTGCTCTTCGCCGTATGGCTCCAATACGGCCGGGCCTGACCGCTACCTTCGCGCCGCGCCAGGACACTACCGTCCGGCGCCCATGAGCATGAAATTCGGTGTCGTCACCTTCCCGGGTTCGAACTGCGACGAGGATATGATCCATGTGTTGGAGACCACCATGGCCCGACCGGTGGAGAAGCTCTGGCACAAGGACCACGATCTCAAAGGCGTCGATATGGTGGTGTTGCCCGGTGGTTTCTCCTTCGGGGATTACCTCCGCAGCGGAGCCATCGCACGGTTCTCACCCATCATGCAGGAAGTGGTGGCCCATGCCAGGAAGGGTGGCT
This sequence comes from Flavobacteriales bacterium, assembly GCA_016787995.1. Classification (GTDB taxonomy): domain Bacteria; phylum Bacteroidota; class Bacteroidia; order Flavobacteriales_F; family PHOS-HE28; genus PHOS-HE28. The sequence goes on from JAEUTB010000084.1 coordinate 10,256, forward strand.
TGGTCTTCGGTGTATGCAACGGCTTCCAAGTTCTCTGTGAAGCAGGGCTCGTGCCCGGTGCACTGCTCCATAACGAAGGCCAGAAGTTCGTGGCACGCAACACCTTCATTCGCCCCGCCACGCGCAAGACCGTCCTCACCAAGGGGGTGCCGGACAAGGCCTTGAAGATCCCGATCGCACACGGCGAAGGACGCTACCATGCCGATGCCGATACGTTGAAAGCGCTCAAGGACAACGATCAAGTGTTGTTCCGCTATTGCGACGCGGAGGGCAAGGTCACCGATGCCGCCAACCCCAATGGCAGCAAGGACAACATCGCGGGTGTCTGCAACAAGGGACGCAATGTGTTCGGTATGATGCCTCACCCCGAGCGCGCCGCCGATGAGCGCTTGGGTAACACCGATGGGCGCTGGCTCTTCGAGTCGCTGCTGCAAGCGGTGCTCGCCTAGGTCTATGGCGCGGTCGGCCTGACCAGAGGTCTCACGTTCCGTACGCGGGCCGGGTCGATGGTGATCGTCCCCGCGGTTCCCTCCACCCCTTTCCAACCGCTCAACTCGTAGCCTTGTGCTGGGGTGAAGGTCAGTTCGAGCGCAACGCCTTGGAAGCCGCTGATCACATGCGGGCCAGGCAGGAGCGAAAGACCTTCCAACGCCAGAACCCCCTGATCCGCGGAAGGGGCCTCGATGTTCACTAGGCGCACTTTCCTGTCCGTAGCATTCGCCAGGTGTTCAAGAAGGGAACCCGGCCTTTTCCGGATGAAGGAGAGCAGCTCCTGGTTCGAGACCTTCGGCTCCGGGCGATCAAGTTCAAGCTTCCACCGTTCGTGATCCGCTTCCAGTTCGCTGGCGTGCCGCGCGAAAAGTTCGTCGGCCATGTTCACGGCGCGCTCCGGCTCCAAAGCAGTGGCCAACAAGGCGCTCATGCGGGCGAGCAGGCGTTGCTGCAGTTCCGGATGCCGCAACAGCTGCGGTATGTAGGGCGTCTCCGCAGCGGTGCCCGAGGCCATGCGCTCCACGCTGTTCTCTTCAGCAGGCGCCCAAAGGTCCATGTCGAATAGCACCCAACGCCAGCGTCCACCCGCTTGTCGCGGTCGGTACAGCCGCACGTTCAGGTCGTGGTCGGCACGGCCGGTCCATAGGTCGATGCAGGCCAGGTCGATGAGGTTGTCCACATCGATGTAACGTGCCAAGGTGTCCAGCGGTGCCAGTCCCATCAGGCGTGCGACAGCCAGCTTGAAGTGTGCATCACTCCCGGTGCGCACCGTGGCCGCAGGACCTTCAAGCACATCCACGGCTTCGCTACCACTGATGTGCTCCAACCACTGCTTGTCCTTCGGTGGCATCCACCGGTACAAGCCCCAATACTGGCCGTTCAAGTAGAGCGGCATAGCGCGCGAGGGTTGCACATCCACCCGCAACTGGTGCTTGGTGACCACTTCCTCGAGGAATCGGTTGCGCAGGAAGGTGTGTGGTCCGGCATCGGCACGTAGGATACCTTCTTGGAAATACTCTAGCGCGTTCAGTTGAAGCCCCTTCACCGGACTATCGTATCGGTCGCGGGCATGCAGCTTGAAGGAACGTTTCGGTGCCCCGCGCGAGCCGCTGCCGTGGATGCTGATCCCGATGGGGATGGGCGGATCGGGCGAGCCGTTGAACTTCACCATGGCCAAGCGCTCCCACGACCGCCCCTTGCGACTGAAGTTGGCCAAGGCGCCTTCCACGTTGATGCCGATGCTGTCATCGGAGAGCCCGGCCTGGTCCATGGCGATGGTGATGCCATCTTGCGGTGCAGCGCCGTGGTGGTAGGTGGAGCAGAATTCCTTGCTCGGCAAGTGACCGTCCACGAAGGCGCGTGCGCGGATGACCAGGTCGCGGTCGACCACGATAGGGGCGGAATACACCACGCCATGCGCGGCGGTGGGCTCGGTACCATCGGTGGTGTACCGGATCAGCGCACCGTCCTCCGCGATCAATGCCGCTCGTATCGCATCGCCTGAAGGGGCGAACGTGCTGTCGATCACGGGTGCAGCTGCGCGACCGTGAACGGGTTCGATCCCGTGGTTCGGCGCGCCGGGCGTGGGTTGGGTGAAGAAGCTCCAGGCCGTGGCGTTGCCATCGGTAAGCCGCCCCACACTGAGATCGCCCGACATGGCCGGATAGGTGAACACATCCTGCACGGTGACGCCATCGGCTGCGATCAAGAGCAAGGTGCCCCCCTTGCGTGGCAGGCGGAACCCCGCATGGTCAGCACCGCGTTCCGGAGCCCCGTCGAACCAGATCATGCGGTGGGCTTTCGGTGCGATGGTCAAGGGCCCTTGGAGCACATGGGTGCGGCCCACCACAGCGAAACGCATGCCCGCTAGATCGATGGTGGAGGAGGTGGGGTTGTAGAGCTCCACCCAATCAGGGGTGCTGCCGTCCGCTGCCACGACGGTCTTCCGGTTGGCGCCCTGCAATTCGTTGATCATCACACCACCCTGCGCGCAGCAAGTGAGGGCGAGGAAGGTGGCGGCAAGCGTGCCAAGGACTTTCACCGGCCGAAATTAGAGAAGTGGGAGGGTGTGGCGCGGATCCCGATGCATCATTCGCGCCGACCCCTACGGATCACCCAAACTGTTCTTCGTGACCCAGATCCTCCAGGCCACGATGAGCTTCTGCAGCTTGGTCAGCCGAAGCAGGTCCTTGTGCCACATCTTCGGCAGCAGCAGCTTGTTCGCACGGGCCAAGAGGCGAAAGAACCGGAGGCGCATGGTCAGTGGTGTTGCAGGTCGCACGATTCTTCGTCCCACTCCAGTTCGATGGTGGCGTGGTGGATGCCGAGTTCCTTCAAGGTTTCGCGTGCAGCGGCTTTCGTGGCAAGGGCGTCGCTCAGCTCCACGTTCGCCACCACCAAGTGCGCCGTGTGGACCACGAAGCTCCCGTCCAAGGTCCAGGTGTGCTGGTCATGCACATCGGTGACATGCGGCAACGCGAGCAAGCGGTCGCGCACGGCTTGGATGTCCACGGAGGGCGGGATCTCCTGCATGAGGATTCCCGTGCCTTTGCGCAAGGTCCCTACGGCATTGTACAGGATGAAACAACTGATCGCCACGCTGAGCAAGGGATCCACGATGGCCCAACCGGTGAAGTGGATGATGATGCCGCCGACCAGGACCGCCGTCCAACCCAGTACGTCCTCCAACAGATGCAAGTACGCGCCGCGTTCGTTCAAGGTACCACCGCCATGCAGCTTCCACGCGGCGAAACCGTTCATGGCCAAGCCGAAGAGCGCGATGCCGATCATGCCTGTCGTATGCGGTGGGGTCGGCGAAGCGAGTTTGGGCACGGTGATCACCAACATGGCGATGGCGCCGGCGATGAGCACCACGCTCGTCAACCAGCCCCCCAGCATGCTGTACCTGCCGTATCCGTAACTGTAATGGGCGTCGCGCCCTTTCATCGCCACGCGTTGCAGGTACCACGCGGTGCCCAGCACGAGGCAGTCGCCGGCATCGTGGAGCGCATCGGTCAGCACGGCGATGCTCCCGGTCCACCAACCGCCCGCCACTTCCACCAAGGTGAAGGCGAGGTTGATGAAGAAGGCGAGCCTTAGCGCCTTCGCACCCGA
>JAEUTB010000250.1 GCA_016787995.1 Flavobacteriales bacterium
AACCCACCGCGCGCTGGATGCGGCCAGTGAAGCGGAGAAAGGCAGCTCCAAGATCGGGAGCACCTTGAAGGGCATCGGCCCCACGTACATGGACAAGACCGGCCGCAACGGCCTGCGCGTGGGCGACCTGGAATTGCCCGATTTCATGGATCGGTATCGCGTGTTGGTGAAGAAACACGAACGCCTGCTGGCCATGTACGACAGGCCCGGCGCCACTTCCGAAGCCGAACAGGAATGGCTCGCTGCGGTGGAGGTGCTGCGTACCATGCCCTTGGTGGACAGTGAACACTACCTCGACCAGGCGCTGCGCAACGGGAAACGCATCCTAGCCGAAGGCGCCCAAGGCACCCTGCTCGACATCGACTTCGGTACCTACCCCTTCGTCACGAGCAGCAATACCATTTCGGCGGGAGCCTGCACTGGCCTGGGTATCGCGCCCAACCGCATCGGCAAGGTGGTGGGCATCTTCAAAGCGTATTGCACCCGCGTGGGTAGTGGCCCCTTCCCCACCGAGTTGAATGACGCCACCGGTGAACACATCCGCCAAGTGGGGCACGAGTTCGGTAGCACCACCGGCCGCGCACGCCGCTGCGGATGGCTCGATCTTCCAGCGTTGCACTACGCGGTGATGATCAACGGCGTGACCGAGCTCGCGATGATGAAGGCTGACGTGCTCAATGGCATGAAGGACCTGCGCATCTGCACCGGCTATACCGTGAACGGCAAAGTCACCGACCGCATGCCGTACGACATCACCGGCGCCATCGACCCCATCCTCGAACACGTGGAAGGTTGGGATGCACTGAGCACGGATGCACCATTACCCGCGGGCTTGGAGCGTTACATCGAATTGGTGGAGAAGCACGTGGGTGTTCCCGTCACGCTCGTATCGCTTGGACCGGATCGCGCGGAGACCGTGCATCGCCAGGGCGCTCTGGTACATTGACCGGCATGGGTCGCCACGCGCCGCATCGATCGCGCAGCGACGCAGGATCGTCCACTCCCGCTGCTGACTTCTTCGCTCGCCTGCATGATCAGCTCGGACCCGAGGTGGACGGGCTCGCTGAAGCGTTGGCTACACCGCCGGCCGTCAGCATCCGGGCACATCCTGCGAAATGGGGCGCCCCTACCGGGCTCAGCAACATCCCATGGTGCACGCACGGATACTACCTCGACGAACGTCCATCGTTCACCTTCGATCCGCTGCTGCATGGTGGCTGTTACTACGTGCAGGAAGCCAGCAGCATGCTCCTGGAACAAGCCGTGCGCGCCACCGGCCTGTTGCACGAACCCATCGTGGCCCTCGACCTCTGTGCTGCACCCGGTGGAAAAAGCACCCACTTGCGGAGCTTGCTGCACAGCGATGCCCTCGTCGTGAGCAATGAGATCGACCGGAGGCGCCAGCAGGTGCTCGTGGAGAACCTGTGGAAGTGGGGCGTTGGGAACACAGTGATCACCGGCGCGGCTCCGGATAAGCTTCAGGGACTGCCCGGATCCTTCGACCTGATCGTGGTGGATGCGCCGTGCTCCGGCGAAGGCATGTTCCGCAAGGACCCCTTCGCCCGTGCGCAATGGTCCACGGATCTGGTGGCCCAGTGTTGCACCATGCAGCGCGATGCCTTGGACCACGCCTGGCGCAGCTTGAGACCGGGTGGCTCCCTCATCTACAGCACCTGTACGTGGGAGATATCCGAGAACGAAGCACAGGTGGCGCGCCTTGTGGCCATGGGTGGAACGTGCTTGTCCATTCCCATTGATGCTACATGGGGCGTGGTGCGCTCACAACGCGAAGGGGTGGATGCGCTGCGGTGTTATCCGCATCGAATGCGTGGGGAAGGTTTCTTCCTGGCCGTGGTGCGGAAGGAAGGGAACACCACCGTGCGGCAGGAGGCACCCGTGCCGAGAACGCTGGAAGAAGTGTCCGTATCGACCTGGTTGCTCCCCAAGTGCGACTGGCACCTCATGGAACGGGATGAGGTGCTCCATGCTGTGGATCCCCGTTGGAGCGGTACTGTGAACCGTATAAAGATGGCCTTGCCGGTACTCTCTCCTGGGATCCCGGTCGCCGAGCGCAAAGCTGGCACCTGGCGCCCACACCCGGGCTTAGCCTTGTCCACCGACTTGGATCCTTCGCAGTTCACTAACGTGCCCGTGGACACAGCCTCGGCCATCGCCTATCTGCAAGGGCACGCACTACCAGCGCAGGATGCCGATGGTGTTGGGCTGGTCACCTACCAAGCGGTTCCCTTGGGCTGGGTGCAGGGTGCGGGCAGGCGCTGGAACAACCGATGGCCGGCGCCCTGGCGGATCCGAACGCAACAACCAGGAGCGCCGCGCGTATCTTGGTCTCGCTGAGCATGCACGAGATCCTTCCCATGCGGTCGAATCGCCAAAGAACGCGTTGATGGAGCGCTTCCTGGACTGGTTCGAAGAACACAAGTTCGGCGTCATCATCACGCTGACGCTGCACTCCATGCTGCTCTTCGTGTTCACCTTGGTCGAGCTGCGCGCCGAACCGGAGGTGATGCAGACGAGCGTCTCACACGTGGATGTCCTTCAGCCCGAACAGGCAGAAGAACTCATGCAACGGATCGAACATCCGGAGCTGGCGGCTGCCATGAAGGTGACCAATGCCACGAGCAACATCACCGCTGAAAAGGTGGCCACCACCTTCTCACAGGCCCGCTTGGCCGAGCGCGTGGAGAACGACCTGAAAGCCATGGAACAGGCCGAATTCGACCGACTGGCCCAGGAACGGCGCGATCAGGGCAAGGAGATCGTGATCCCTGAACTGGACCCTAGCAAGTGGAACAAGGAGCAGTACATGAAGAGTGCTGCTGAACCGGTGAAGGTGGAAGGGGCCACCACCGTGTGGCATGATCTGAAAGGTAGGACGCGTGAGGACGACGTGCCTGGCTACCTATGCAAGGAAATGGGACGCGTCGCCATAGCTGTGCAGGTCGATCAACAAGGTCGGGTCGTGAAGGCTGAGTTGGATGCGTCCCGCAGCGATCGGGCCGATGAGTGTATGGTGGAGCACGCCATGGCTTCGGCCAAACGAGCACGATTCAATGCCCTGGCAAGCGCACCGGCTCAGCAAAGTGGCACTTTGTACTTTCTTTTCCTTGCCCAATAAGTCACTTTGTCGGCATCACTCCTTAAAAAGTGCCATTGTGGCACTAATTCAGCATCGGCATTGCCTTTGACCTCGGGTGATCACGCTAAACAACACGCAACCATGATCACCAAGTATCGCCCCCAAACCACGTTCGTTCACCCTTTCACCGATCTCGTGAACGGGATGTTCGGACGCGATATCAGTCACTTCCTCGGCCACGATGACGTGGGCCACGCCACACCGCGGGTGAACATCACCGAAACCCCGGAAAAATTCGTGGTGAGCCTGCGCGTACCAGGCTTCGCGAAGGAGGAGTTGAAGATCAGCGCGGAAAAGAACACCCTTACCGTGAAAGGCGAGAAGAGCTCGTCCGCGACATCAGAGAATGAGCGCGTACTGCGCCGCGAGTTCCAGGCCGCCGCTTTCAGCCGCAGTTTCCAACTCCCAGAAACGGTGAACTTCGATGCCATCACCGCCGAGCACGTGAACGGCGTGCTGAACGTGAGCATCCCGAAGATCGAACCCGCCAAACCGGTGACCCGAGAGATCAATATCGCGTGATCCACTGGACCCTTACTGAACGAAGGCCACCGCAAGGTGGCCTTCGTCTTTTCAGCCTTCGTCGAAGACCTGTAACATCGTGATGGACCATACGTAGCACTTGGACCAACCACGCTGTACCCATGAAACGCGACCTCCTCTCCTACTACCAGGAAGTGTTGGACAAGATCAGCTCGGCGGATGCCCGCACTTTCCGCAAGGAAATGCGCAAAGCGTTCAAGCGCCTACTCCCCGAAGAGCGGGAACAACTCAAGATCTGGTTCCGCAGCGCTTGTGTTTGCCGCGTACCGAACCACGAACTCGCGTCGTTACGAGTGAGCGCCCGCGATCAGTTGAAATAGCGGCTGTTCCACGCCTCGGTGCTGAACTGGCCGAAGAAGGCGAACCACCCGAACACGGTGAAGCTGGCGAAGACCATGGTGCTCCAGAACAGCGCGAACACGCGGTGCGAGCCCCAATACGTGGCACCCGGCTCTGCGGTGAGGTACATCGTCGGCACTGCCAACGCGAATAGCACGGCCAACGCCAGGATGGTGGCCGACAAGGTGACCACGTTGCGGAACGGCCAGTTGGCGATCGCACGCACGGGAGAAAGGTCGTTGCCCCATTTATGGACGAGGTAGAAATGGTCCTCGCCTAGCGGTACGAAGAGCAGCGGGTCCACCTCGCTATCGCATAACCTGAATCGCTCGGCGGGCGCCATGAACATGAAGCCGGTGAGCGGTCCATTGGACTTCCGCTCCAAACCGCGCAACGCATGGATCGCCGTATTCGGAAGAGGTCCTTTGAAAAGGCCTCCGGGTAGGAAGCGCAGGCGATAACGCACACACAGATCGCGGATGGTATCGCGGTGGAAGATGCGGTCCGGGTCGGCACCGACGATGCGCACAGGACGTTCGTCCATCGAGCTCAGCACCGACGCTCGCAGGATGTCGTCATGCTTCTGTTCTTCGCCCAAGAGCAGGTGGACCTCCTGCAACAGGTCGGCTTGCCCCCGCAGCAGGTGCTCCAGCCGTTCTCGTTCCGTATGCGCAGCCATGGTTTGTATGCGGATAACGCGCGAACCGACCGATCAGTTCGTCAGCCTTCGCTGCGCGAGGCCAAGCTGATCTCGGAGGCATGCTGGGCAGCGTCCTCGGCGCTCATGCGGTCCAAAGCGAACTGCCGGATCTCGGGCGGAGCATCCATGGCGATGGATGAACGCACCAAGCTGTTCGGCGGGATCACGTGGCAACGAGCATGCACCTCGATGGGGTCTCGGAACGTACCCTTCTCCACCACCGCCGTCCATTGTCCGTCGTAAGGCACCACGAATCGAATGGGCGACTCCTCGAACGTACCACCGTGGTAGGAATAAGTCTTCCCCATGCGGTAGGCCTTCAGATCTCGTGCGGTCATGAACTTCACCTTGGTGGGTTGATCGATCTCCACCTCGAGGATCTCCTTCCGTTTCACATCGAAGGTTCTGAACAGGAATCTCATGTACGGGTCCGTTTGGGGTAAATATACAAGAAGCCACGACCGTGCGACGTGTCGGCGGCAGGCTGGAATTCCAACAATGGCATGGTGTAAAGGCCGCCGACACCCTCACAGCTTCACGCTCAGCACCGGGAAATTCGTGTGGTTCACGATGTCCTCGGTAAGGCTGCCGTTGACCACGTGGAAGAAACCCGTGCGGCCATGGGTGGCCATGGATATCAGGTCAGCATCGATCCCCTTGGCGAAATTGAGGATCCCTTCCTCGATGCTGAGGTCGTTGTAGATGGTGGCGGTGTACTTCTTCAACAGGTAACGCTGCAGGAATCGGTCGATGCCTCGATGACTGTCATCGCTGCGTTCGAAGTTGCGGGGCGTGTTCACCTTCAGCAGGTGGATCCTCGGGTCGAACAGTTCGATGAGGGGCAGGAAGGCATGGAATTTCTCCACGTCCTGCTCGGTGAAGTTGGATGCGTAGACCATGTCCTTCACGTCGAAGTCCTCGATGCGGTGTTTGATCACCAAAACCGGCATGGGGGCCTGCCGCACGATGCGCTGGGTGTTGGAACCGACGATGCCACGCAGGCCAGTGGCCCCATGCGATCCCATCACGATCAGATCCGCCTGTTGAAGGCGTTCATTCTTGAAGATCTCATTGAGACCGAGTTGACGTAGCATGAACTTCTTCAGCTCGACCCCACGCAGGAAGGGCAGTTCCGGGATACGCTCGAGTTTCGCTTCGATCTCTTCACGGATGCGTTTGTTCTCGGTGTGGAAGTCGGTCATCTGCTCATACAGGTGCACCACATCGACGACCGCTCCGGTGAGCCGCGCCAGTTTCGCTGCAACGCGCAGCGCATCGGTGGCACAATCGCTGAAGTCATACGGGACCAGTATGGTTCGCAGGGCCATGGCAAGATGACTTGTGTTCGGCAGGTTGAAGCTAACAACTCTTCATGCCTTGGTCCAAACGATCGTCAGGTTGCGGTCAACCTGCATACATTCGTGCGCCGCTGCCATGGAACTGTTCCTGGAACTCTCCCCCACGGAAAAAACCCCAGCCGTCACCGTCGACGGTGGTCGTGGGCTCATCGCCATC
>JAEUTB010000012.1 GCA_016787995.1 Flavobacteriales bacterium
GGACATCTTCTCCCCATCGTAGTACATGCCAGCCGTGGCGATGCTGCCATCCGGCTCGATCAGGAACGAGCTGGGCAGGTTGGTCTGCTTGCCATCATACAGGTCATGTTCGTATTCCTTGTTCCCGGTCTCGCTGTTGTACGCCACCACCTTGCCGTAGATCTTCTTGCTCATCAGTCCGGGGCGCTCCAAGCTGATCAGCATCAGCCGGCCAGGTCCGCTCGCAGCCGATGCCACGTTGATCATGCCTTTGTCCGTGGTCTCGGTCTTGCTCCAGAGTTCCTTCAGATCACGGTTGTATTTCACCACTTCATAGCCCCACTTCTTCTCCTTTACCGCGTGGGTCAGGTAGAAGCCACTGCCGTCCATGGCTGGGAACAGGGCTGTGCTGCCCACCGTGGCGATCTTCTTTTCGGGTTCTGTCTTTTGTTTGATGATGTTGCCCTCACCATCGACCGTTACGAAGGTGTTGGTCTTCTTGCTCAGATCGGAGAAGACGAACATGAAGTCGTCTCCATTGAACTCCGAGCCCACCACCTCGCTGTCCTTGGTCACCGAGATGTTGGTCTTCTTGATCACATTGAGATCCAGGTCGTAGATCTCCAACGCGAAATCGATCATGCCTTTGCCGGACTTCTCATTCACGTAGTACGTGTAGTAGCCCTTGTTCTTGATGGGATTGACACCGCGGAACTCTTTGGAGCGTACGCCATCGATCTGGACTTGCTGTGCATTGCTGATGGTGAGTACGCTTAGGCCGAGGGCTACGAGAGCCGTTCTTAGCATGGTCATTGTAACGCCTTTGTTTAGGTTCGCGGTCATGGAAAGGACGGCAAGGATAAGCAAGAAGATGCGATCGGATACGGGGTGGGCCATGATCAGTCTGGTGATCGCACTGGGTTTTTCCGGTGATACCAAGGCTCAGAAGGTGGAGCAGAAGACCTGGCCGAATGGTCAGGTGAAAAGCGAAGAACAGCTGGACAAGAAAGGGTTCAAGACCGGGGTCTGTACGTATTGGTATGAGAATGGGCAGATGCGGTTGCGAGAAGGGTACGAGAGAGGGAGGCGTTCGGGGCCTTCCGAAGGCTGGTTCGAGGATGGAACGCCTGATTTCAAGCGGAACTGGGTGGTGGACCAACGGGGCAATGGCGGACTGGGCACTGAGCCCATAGCGGTGAAGGATGGGTTGTGGGAGGAGTTCTATGAGAACGGGCAGAAACAGAAGGAGGAGCGATTCCAGATGGGCGTGCTCGTTGGCGTGGTGCGCACGTGGTATCCCAACGGGCAGTTGGATGAGATGAAGACCATGGCCGACAAATTCGAGAATGGTCCATATGAGAAGTACTACGAGGACGGTACGTTACAGGTGAAGGGTTCTTATGTGAACGGGGAAAAACAAGGGGAATGGGTGTGGCACTATCCCAACGGTCAACTGGCGTACCGGGAGGTGTTCGAGGGTGATAAACACATCGATGGACCCTGGCGCGGGTTCCATGCGAACGGTGCGGATAGCCTGTCCGGCAGTTATGCCAACAGCCGGAGGGAGGGGATCTGGATAGCCCTGCATCCCAATGGTAAGATGAAAAGTAAAACGCTCTACCGCGATGGCATGCCCAGTGGGGAATTCGTGGAATTCTATGCCAATGGGAACAAGTCGATGGAAGGAGCCTTCGGGACCACAACGGCCGATATCCGCCGTGGCCGTGAAGAAGGGCTTTGGAAGGAATGGTGGGAGAATGGCCAACTGAAGCGTACCGTAGCCTACGACAATGGACAAATGACAGGCCCTTGCTCGGAGTGGTATGCCAATGGGCAGAAACGGTTCGAGACGAACTACGTTTTGGCCAGCGGGCGTGATGAGATGATGGATGGTATGACCCGTGAATGGCACGAGAACGGCCAACTGATGACCGAAGGAGTCTATGTGAAGGGCATGCGCGATGGGCTGTGGAAAGAGTATTACGGCAGTGGCACCCTACGATCCGAGATCATCTTCGACAAGACGAAACCAAGCGGGGCCGTGATCGAGTATTTCGAGACCGGGCAGGTACTTTCCAACGGCTTCTACGAGGTGAAAGGCCGTCACCTAAAGCGCACCGGACACTGGACCCATTTCTACGAGAGCGGTCAAAAGCAAAGCGATGGGGAGTACGTCTCCAACGAGAAGATGGGGAGGTGGCAGGAGTGGTATGCCAACGGCCAGAAGAAGGAGGATGCCTTCTTCGATAAGGGGGCGTATGACGGTCGCTTCCAGGATTTCCATGAGAACGGTCAGCTTCGGTCCGAAGGTGGGTTCCGAAGCAAGGAGAAGTTGAAAGTGCATGCGAACCATGGTTTCTGGTTCCCGGTAGTGCTTCCGGGGTTCACCACCAAGAGGGAGAGCGCCATGCACGGCACCTGGAAATACTATGATGCCAATGGGGACCTCATACGCCAGGAGGTCTGGTACAATGGCAGGAAGAAGGAGTGATCGCTACGGGCTAAGCGCCGCGCTGTTGTTCGTTGCCGTCCTGGCACGTGCCCAGCCGGGCTCCACCTTCGCGTACACCGGCAAGGATGCGGCCGTATCCGCCCTGGATGTTCAGAACGCGCATTTCGGAGGCTTCGGGAACAGCACCTTGGTGGGAGAGGATGAGCGCATCGCCTGGCCATGGTTGCCGACCATCTTTTACGAGTATGGGCGTTTGTTGAGCCCGCAGAACAAGCTGGCCAACCTGATCTTCTCGGCCCGGCCGGAGCTGCACCTGTATCCATGGCTGATGGGGCGTGTGAGTGGGCTGGTGGAAGTGGGTTTGGGAGCCGATGCGCACAACAGACCGGGCCAGGGCCTGGGCTGCAGTTTCGGCGTGGGGTATTCCGCATTCGGCGCCACCTTCGGTCTTTCGGAGTCTTCACCGGTCTTGCGAGCCGGGATCACCATCGACAATATCAGGATCACGTACATGCACTCAACCACGCCGGGCTTGTTCATCAACCACCATCTTGGTGTCGGATTGAAGTTCGACTGGTGAAGGATCGGTGGATCCGGATGTTGGACTTACCGCTGGCGCATCCCTGCCATCAAAGAGCGTTCGGAAGCGCTGATGCTATCAGCCAGGCTGGATCGATCTATCGCAGCGGACCGGATCTCATCCACTATGGTCACCACCTGCTGGTAGCGCACACCATCCGCCACCTTCACGATGCAGATGGGCTCCTCCTCCGCCAGTGCGCTCAACGCCCGGAAGCTGCGCAAACTGTTGCCCAAGGACCGACCATCCAGAGGCTGCAGTTGTGTGCTCGCATGGAAGGCACCTTGGTAACCAAAACGCCGGCCTTGGGCATCGAGCAGGATGGTGAGCGTATTGTCCGCCATCGTGGGGTTCCCGGGTAGCGGCAGCTTCAGGTCCATCACCCGCTGATCGATCAAGTGCGTAGTGAGCATGAAGAAGGTGATCAGCAGGAAGCCGAGGTCGACCAAAGGCGTCATGTCGATCTTGATCGGTGTGCTTGACCGGCGGCTGCTGCTGCGGGTGCCGGTGTTGGAGATCTCTGCCATGTTGTGGTGTTTGGCAGGAGAACTTCCTTCAACCCATGAACATTGTGCATTGAGTCGACCGTTGCTCAGATCTTAGGTCAACGGGGCAGATCAACCTCGTTGAGATTGAAACACTGCGCGAAATATGATCTCAATTGACTCTTGTTTTGCGCAGTAGCGCGGACAATCAACAGGAGTACCGCGAGTGGGATGATGGCTAGGAGGCACTTCCAATCGTGGCCTCGGAACAGAAGTCCAGAGATTGTTATTGCCAGAAGCATGATCACGATAAGGAGTTGTGACCAATGGGGATGGAGAATAACCTGGACTACACTACCTGCTCCGTCGTGGACTAGAGTTCCTTCCATGAGAACACTTGGCATGAGGCTCCGCCCTTCATCCGCTTCGTTCAGATGAGAAGAGGACCATACTTTGAAGCGATCGGCGGTGAACTCGCCTATGAGCTTCAGTTCTTCCTTTGAATGAACAGGACGATCGAACTCTTGTTGCATCAAGCACATCAGATCCTCGGGCGAAAGGGCGCTCTCGAAACGAAGCTTCTCGGAACGAAGTGGTTTCGGTAGGAGCCAATCCAGACCTAAGCCCATCAGGCCAACACTTTCTTCCTGCTCATCAACTCCTCCACCGCCTCCGCCTCCACCGGGATGTCCGCGAACAGGTCGATCGGGTTGTCGCGGGTCACCAGGATGTTGTTCTCCAGGCGAATGCCGAGCTTCTCCTCGCGGATGTAAATGCCCGGCTCCACAGTGAAGACCATGTCCGGCTGGATCATCTCGTTCCACAGGCCCACATCGTGCACATCCAGGCCCAGGAAGTGGCTGGTGCCGTGCATGAAGTACTTCTTGTACAGCGGGCGCTCGGGGTCCTGCTTCGCCACATCGGTCTTGTCCAGCAGGCCGAGGCCGATCAGCTCGCTCTCCATGATCTTCCCCACTTCCTTGTGGTAGTCGGCCAGCAGGGTGCCGGGGCGCAGCAGTTGCGTGGCTTCGTTCTTCACACGCAGCACGGCGTTGTACACCGCGCGCTGGCGGTCGGTGAAGCGGCCGTTCACGGGGATGCAACGGGTGAGGTCGCTGGCGTAGCCACCGTACTCGCTGCCGAAGTCCATCAGGATCACATCGCCATCGTTGCACACCTGGTCGTTGGTGATGTAGTGCAGCACGCAGGCGTTGTAGCCGCTGGCGATGATGGGTGTGTAGGCGTGGCCGCGTGAGCCGTTGCGCAGGAACTCGTGCGTGATCTCCGCTTCGATCTCGTATTCCTTCACGCCGGGCTTCACGAAGCCGCACACCCGCTCGAAGGCCTTGCCCGTGATGGCGATGGCACGCTTCATCTGCGCCACCTCCTCCTGCGTCTTGCGGCTGCGGATGCGGTGCATTATCGGCGCGCTGCGCTTCACGCTGTGCAGCGGGTACTGGGCGCGGAGCTCCTTGTTCTTGCGGTCCTCGCGCGTCTCCACCTCGTTGTGCTGGCGCAGGTGCTCGTTGCTGTTCAGGTACAAGTGTTCGCACTGTGGCACCAGGCGCTTGATCGTGGCCTCGTAGCTGCTCGTCCACAGCACCGTGGCGATGCCGCTCAGGTCGCGGGCCTCCTGCTGGCTGAACTTGGCGCCCTCCCAGATGGCGATCAGCTCGCTGGTCTCGCGCACGAAGAGGATCTCGCGGTCCTTCGGGTCCACCGCATCGGGGAAGAGCAGCA
>JAEUTB010000013.1 GCA_016787995.1 Flavobacteriales bacterium
GAAATGGGCCAAGGCGTCGACTTCATGATGCACAGCCACGAATGGCACGGCATCGCCCCGAACGATGAGCAGTTGCAGAAGGCCCTTGCGCAACTCCCGGAAACGCTCGGCGACTATTGAAATGACGTCCAACGGGCACGATCGGCGGCAAAGGCGACCCGTGGCCCTGGCTCTCGTTCATACCCTTGCTCCTCGCCTGCGCGCGCTTGGCACGCTTTTCACCGTTGTATCGGGCAAAGGCACCACCATGCGCCAAGCTTCCCTCCTGCTCGTTCTCCTGTTCGGCCTGGCTTCAGCGGCACAGGACAAGGCCGCAACACCTCCGCTCACGCGGATGCTGTTCGTGATGGACGCCAGCAACAGCATGAACGCGTTCTGGGGCAACCAGCCCAAGATCAATACCGCCCGCGAACTGCTCCTTAATTCGTTGAAGGAACTGGAAGGCCAGCCCGACCTGGAACTGGCCCTGCGCTTGTACGGCCATCAAACGCCCATTCAACCGGGGAAACAGGACTGCGACGATACCCGCCTCGAGGTGCCCTTCAGCGGCAACAGCATTCCGGCGATGAAGTCCACCTTGCAGAGCGTGCGCTGCCTGGGTACAACGCCCATCGCCCGTTCATTGGAGCGCGCCGCTGGTGATTTCCCCCCGTTGGACCCGAAGGACTCGCGCAAGGTGCGCAACGTGATCATCCTCATCACCGATGGTATCGAGGCGTGCGACGAGGACCCCTGCGCCGTGAGCCGCGCTTTGCAAGCCAAGGGCATCACCTTGAAACCGTTCGTGATCGGGGTCGGGTTGGACGATACCCAGAAATACGCGCTGCAATGCGTGGGCAACTACTTCGATGCGAGCACACCCGAGCTCTTCGAACATGTGCTCAAAGTGGTGGTGACACAAGCCCTCAACAGCACCACCGCGCAGATCAGTTTGATGACCGCGGATGGCCAACCCACGGAGACCGATGTACCCGTGACCCTCTACGATCAACGTACCGGCAAGGTGATCGAGCACCTCATGCACACGATGAACGATCGCGGCATCCCCGACACCCTTCGCATCGACCCCATCTATACCTACCGGGTGGTGGCCCATACCGTGCCCCCGAGCATGCGTAACGATGTGGTGGTGAAGCCGGGTGTACACACGGTCATCGCCGTGGATGCCGGTACAGGTCTACTCCACATCAAGAGCGGCAATGGGCCTTCGGATGGTACGATGGTGCAAGCCATCGTGCGCCGCAGCGGAGAAGGCGGCACGTTGATCGCGCAGGAAGTGGGCAGCACGCAACGTTTGCGCACGGGTACCTACGACCTCGAAGTGCTCACCCTTCCGCGGTTGATGATCCCCGACGTGCGCATCGATCAAAGCAAGACCACGGAGATCGCCGTTCCGCGGTCCGGTGTGTTGAACATCCTCCCTTCCACCCCCGGCCCCGGCGCCATCTTCGCGAAGAAGGACGGCCAGTTGGAGTGGGTGGCCGACCTCGACCCCAACGCCGTGCGCAGCCAGTACCGATTGCTACCCGGCACGTACGAGGTCATCTACCGCAGCCGCAGCGCCCGACGCACCGAACTCTCGTTGAAGAAGGACGTCACCATCGAAAGTGGACGCTCCTCCACCATCAATTTCTGATTACGCCTCACCACCCATGAGCTCCTATCCTGTACTCGACCAAAAGGACACCCGCAGCGGCTTCGGCGCCGGACTGCACGAACTCGGCAAGAAGAACCCGAAGGTGGTGGCCCTCTGCGCCGACCTCACCGGGTCGCTGAAGATGGATGCTTTCAAGAAGGAATTCCCCGACCGGTTCATCCAGGTGGGCATCGCCGAAGCCAACATGATGGGCATCGCGGCCGGCCTCACCATCGGTGGTAAGATCCCCTTCACCGGCACCTTCGCCAACTTCAGCACCGGGCGCGTGTACGACCAGATCCGCCAGAGCATCGCCTACTCCGACAAGAACGTGAAGATCTGCGCCAGCCATGCGGGGCTCACCTTGGGCGAGGATGGTGCCACCCACCAGATCCTGGAGGATATCGGACTCATGCGCATGTTGCCCGGTATGACCGTGGTGGTGCCAGCGGACTACAACCAGACCAAACAAGCCACCCTGGCCATCGCCGATCATCACGGCCCGGTCTACCTGCGCTTCGGTCGACCGAAATGGCCCGTGTTCATACCCGCCGACATGCCCTTCGAGCTCGGGAAGGCGCAGCGCCTGATCGAGGGAACGGACGTCAGCATCTTCGCTTGTGGCCATCTCGTGTGGCGCGCCTTGCAAGCGGCCGAAGAACTGGCCAGGCAGGGTGTGAAAGCGGAAGTGATCAACGTACACACGATCAAACCTTTGGACGCCGAGGCCATCCTAGCCTCAGTTGCGAAGACGAAATGTGCGGTAAGCTGCGAGGAACACAACCGGCATGGCGGCTTGGGCGATGCCATCGCCCAGGTGTTCAGCACCCACGCTCCAACACCGCAGGAATTCGTGTCCGTGAACGACAGCTTCGGCGAGAGCGGCACGCCGGATCAGTTGCTGAAGAAGTACGGTTTGGATACGCCGGACATCGTGGCCGCCGCATTGCGGGCTATCCAGCGCAAGTAGTTCCCCGCTACACCGGGGCCCGTTCGGTCCATTCACCCCCAGTGTTGCATGGCTGAGCTCAGCGACAGTGAGTTGCTTGCGCTCTTCCGCAAGGAGGAAAGCCGCAACTATGCGTTCAATCTGCTCGTGCGCCAGTACCAACGCAGGCTATACGCCTTCATCCGCCGCATGGTCACCGACCACGATGAGGCGAAGGATGTGTTGCAGAACGTGTTCTTGAAAGCTTGGACCGGGCTGGATGGGTTCCGCGCCGACGCACAACTCTACAGCTGGCTCTACCGCATCGCCCACAACGAAAGCCTCAACCACTTGCGGAAAATGAAGCGCGGACTCTTCGTGAGCGAGGCCAGTGTGGTGGAGCGGCTGACCACCACCCTCGACAGCAGTGAACACTTCAACGGGGACATGATCCAACGGGAATTGCAACGGGCCATCATGCGTCTGCCGGATAAGCAGCGGGCCGTGTTCACCATGAAGTACTTCGAGGAGATGAAGTACGAGACCATGAGCGAGATCACCGGCACCAGCGTGGGCGCCTTGAAGAGCAGCTACCACATCGCCGTGAAAAAGATCGAACAATGGCTCACCGCCGATCAAACCAAGAACGGTTGAAGCCGTCCAATGCCGTGTAGACCATGAAGGACCCGAACACCACCGACGAACTGCGCGAAGCACCCCTGCTGCGTAGCCTCTCCAAGGAGGACCCCTTCGTGGCGCCGAAGGACTTCTTCGAGTTCTTCCCCCACGCGGTGCAACAAGCGGCCTATCAGGTGGATCGTGAGCGGCGGCGGCATACCCCCTTGTTCGGGGACGTGTCACCCCTTCGCCTCTTCGGTGGCGCTGCGGCCCTTCTTACGGTGATCATCGTGGCGATCATCAGTTGGCCCTCATCGGTCACGCCTTCAGCCACCACCACAGCCGAATGGACCGTGGACGAAATGCTCTACTCCGACATCGACCTTGAACCGCTCTATGCCGAAACCGGGGCCGAGAGCGACTTGATGGACGTGGTGAGCCTGCCAGAAGATGACCAAGCCGTGTTGGCCTACCTGGAAAGTGAAGACCTGCCCCTTGACCTCCTGATCGAAGAACTCTAGACCATGCTACACCGCACCCTCTCATTCGCCGTGTTGCTCCTTGCCTGCATGCCCGCGTTCGCCCAGGAAGGCGACATGCCGCCACCCACCCCGGAGCGCCTCAAGGAGATCAAGGCCCAGAAAAGCGCATTCATCACCGCCCGCTTGGAACTCACGCCCGAAGAGGCCCAGCAATTCTGGCCCATCTACAATGAGTACGATGACAAGCAGGATGCTCTGAGGAAGGAGATGCGCGAACTCTTGAAAAGTGCCCGCGAAGACCAGGCGATGACCGAAGCCGAAGCCTCGCAACTGCTCGAAAAAGGCCTTCAACACCGGCAGAAGGAGATCGACCTGGAAAAAAGCTATCAGGAACGTTTCAAGAAGAGCATCGGTGCGGTGAAGACCGTGAAGCTGCGCAAGGCGGAACACGACTTCAATCGCGAAGTCCTGCGCAAGTTCCGCGACCGCATGGAAGACCGCCGGGGTGGAGATGGACCGCCACCGCGCCGCCGTTGAGCGCTGGCGCATCACCTTTGCGTCCGATCCCATGGACGCACTGCATTCGGCCTTCCACCAGTACCTGGCCCAGACCAGCCCCCACCCGATCGCACTTGACGTGGTGGCCGCTGAAGGGTGTCATATCCACACCCGCGATGGGCGCCGCTACCTGGACCTTGTCGCTGGCCTGGCGGTGAACAACACCGGCCACCGGCATCCCAAGGTGGTACAAGCCATCAAGGAGCAGCTGGATCGATACCTGCATGTGATCCCTTACGGTGAATTCATCCAGGAGCCCCAAGTCCGTTTCGCCCAACACCTGACCGGGCTACTTCCCGCTGGGCTCGATAGCGTGTACTTCGTCAACAGTGGTACGGAAGCGAACGAGGCGGCCTTGAAGCTCGCCAAACGCGTTACCGGTCGCACGCGATTGGTCGCATGCCATAAAAGCTACCACGGAAGCACCCACGGGTCGCTCAGTATCACCGGCAACGAGAACAAGAAATACCGCAACAGACCGCTGCTGCCGGACGTGCACTTCATCACGTTCAACGACCTGGACCAGCTGGAACACATCGACGAGCGGACAGCGGCCGTGGTGGTGGAACCGATCCAAGGCGATGCGGGGGTGCGCATCCCGGATGTGTCATGGATCCGCGCCTTGCGCGAGCGCTGCACGGAGGTGGGCGCACTGCTGGTGTTCGATGAAGTACAGACCGGCTTCGGCCGGACCGGTGCCCTTTTCGCGTTCGAACATTTCGGCGTGGTCCCAGATATCCTCGTCCTGGGTAAAGCGCTTGGCGGGGGTTTGCCCATGGGCGCATTCGTGGCTTCCAAAGAGCACATGCGGCTCTTCACCCACGACCCGGTCCTCGGCCATATCACCACGTTCGGGGGGCATCCATTGCCCTGCGTGGCAGGTGCAGCCGCCTTGGCAGTACTCGTTGAGGAGGATCTCGCGGCGAATGCCCGCGCCATGGGCGACCGCTTCAAAGCGGGGCTCGTGCATGCCGGGATCGAGGAGGTGCGCGGTATGGGCTTGATGCTGGCGGTGGACCTGGGCAACGCCGACCGCGTGCAAAGCGTGGTGCACCATTGCCTGACCCATGGGGTGCTCGGCTTCTGGTTCCTCTCCTGCCCGACCGCGTTCCGCATAGCGCCACCACTCACCATCACCGCCCAAGAGGTGGACCATGCCATAGGCCGGATCCTGGAGGCTTTGGACCAGACCGCCTGATCATTCCGCGGAAATAGCAGGGATCGCCAACCGAATGGCCATTCGATCGTTCCATCTTTGAGCGACCCTCAAGCATGGAAACCCCACCACGAACAAGCTTGCCGTTCCCGGCTCGGATACACCCGGTGGTCGGTGCATCCGGACCGGACCATGTGGTGGGCTTGAACGTTGCGCCCCGATCCGTACTTTAGGCCCGCTTAGGAAAACTGAAACCCCTCGCTTACGTGAACCCTATGAAACACGTTCTACTCGCACTTGCCGCTTGTACCGGATCCCTTGTGGCTTCGGCACAGCACTTCCAGTGCGGCACGGACCGCATGCGCGCCGAGCGCATCGCCGCCGACCCCACCTATTTGGAACGGGAAGCCGCCTTGGAAGCTGAGATCCAAGACCTTCTACGGAACAGCGCCCGTGTTGAACGCGATCGGGAAGTGATCTTGACGATCCCCATCGTTTTCCACGTCCTGCACCTTGGTGGTTCTGAGAACATCACCAATGAGCAGATCCTTAACCAGTTGGACCTGCTGAACCAGGATTACAGAGCGCTCAACCCCGACATCTCCACGGTGCATCCGGCGTTCGCTGATCTTGTGGGTGATGCGATGATCCAATTCGCGCTGCCCACGTTGGACCCCCAGGGTAACTGCACCAATGGCATCGACCGGGTGCGCACCCCGGAGACCCTCCGCGGTGATGACCGCTCCAAAATGAACCCTTGGCCGCGGGACAAATACCTGAACGTCTGGATCGCGGAGCGCATGCGCGATGGGGTGGCCGGTTACGCCTACTACCCGGGCTCGTTCGAAGGTCCTGTGCAGCGTTTGGCGGATGGCATCATCATCCTGAACGACTACATCGGCGCCATCGGAACCTCGAATCCTTTCCGCTCCACCGCACTTTCGCATGAGGTTGGTCACTACCTCAACCTGCCCCACGTTTGGGGGAACAACAACGGTGTGGAACCCGGTGGCGAACAAGCTCCGGAGGGACACATGGTACCTGACTGCGGAGAGGATGGCGTGGCTGACACCCCGGTGACCCGCGGGTGGGACATCTGCCCCGATTTCAACGACCCCCAATTCGGCTGGGGCGATTGCAACCGACTTTCCTTGGCGACCTTCCCGTATGACTTCGATGGCGTGACCACGAACTCTGGAACCACGGACCCCACTCCGTTGGTGAACCCGACGGACGAATTCCTCGGAGAGGACCGCGAACGTGCACAGATGCTGCCCTTCACTTCCAGCGGCCTCAGCGCCAACTCTACGGTGGACGGCAAATTCAGCTTCACCGGATGGGATGAGGCGGCCGTTGACGGTGAATTGTCGTACAGTGAAATGGCTTCCGCACCCAGCAGCACCACCAAGTACTATTCCTTCACGGTGGATCCGAACGTGACCGACCTGCTCTTTTTGGACTCCATCGGTTTCAAGATCTCGCGCAACCTGAACGGCATCCGCACCTTCGCCGTTCGTTCAAGCGTCAGCAACTTCCTAACCAACCTGCCCATCCGCGCAGCAGGCAACCCGCTGATCAGCCTACAAGCGAACAACGTGGCGTACATCACCGCCGATGTGGCGTTGAACGATCTGGTGGTCTACGTAGATCCTCCCGGCGGCACCGGCTACAACTACAATGACGACCCCGTGACCTTCCGCCTGTACGCGTGGAACGCGGAGAATGCGAACGGTGTGGTACGCGTGTGCGCCGACGGCGCCCCGGTGGACCTCTTCGATCGCCTTGGTGGTTCTCCGCAACCTGGAGGTACTTGGTCCGGACCTAGTGCCACGGACGGTTCGTTCGATCCGACCACGATGCTCGCGGGCACCTATACCTACTCCCTCGACCTGGGCGGAGCTTGCCCCACCTACACCGCTTCGGTGGACGTGAGCATCACTCCGACCCCTGAAGTTCCGGTGATCACGGGTAACAGCAGCTTCTGCCAAGGGTCGACCACCCAGTTGAGCAGCAGCATCACCAGCAACATCCGCTGGGCTACCGGTCAGACCACGGCCAACATCACGGTCAATGCCGGCGGCACCTACACGGTAACACACACCCAGAACGGGTGCTCGGCCACGAGCGAGCCTTTCCTCCTGGATGCCATTACCCGCGAAAGCGCAGGCACCAACGGAACCTTGTCGCTGTGCTCCACCTCCACACCGGTTTCCCTGTTCCCCAGCTTGGCCGGTGCCCCCGCAGTTGGTGGCGCATGGACCGGACCGAGCGAAGTGGTGGACGGTCTCTATGATCCGAACACGATGGAAGCGGGCGCATACACCTACACCATCGCAGCCAATGGCCCTTGCGCGCAAAGCACGGCTACGGTCACCGTAACGGAGACCGCTACCGCCAATGCGGGCACCAACGGTACGTTGAGCATTTGCAACAACGCTACCGGCGATCTCTTCGACCGCCTTGGTGGAAGCCCACAGGCCGGTGGCACTTGGACCGCACCCGATGCGTCCACGATCAGCGGCACCTACGATGCTGCGATGATGGAACCCGGCGTCTACACGTACACCGTGGACCTTGGCGGTGATTGTGGTTCCAGCAGCGCGACGGTAACCGTGAGCGAGATCAACGCCCCGGCCATCCCCACCATCAGCGGCAACAATGCGTTCTGCGAAGGGGGTAGTGTTCAGCTGGTGAGCAGCACGAGCACGGGTAACACCTGGCTTCCGAACGGCCCCACCACGCCAGCCTTCAATGTGACCCGCGCTGGTACCTACACCTTGCGCGTAACCACTGGGAACGGTTGCTCCGCAGTGAGTGAACCCTTCACCGTAAGCGTGCAAAGTCCTGTTTCTGCCGGTGACGATGCGGAATTGACCGCCTGCGCCGGTGCAAGCGACATCAACCTCTTCACCGCCCTGAACGGCAAACCCGATATCGGTGGCACTTGGAGTGGACCGAGCGAAGTGGTGGACGGACTCTACCAGCCCGCTTCCATGGAGCCCGGCACATACACCTACTCGGTCAGCGGTACTTCACCCTGCCCCAATGACGAGGCCACCGTCGTGGTGACCGAAGCGAACGAGTTCGTGCTGACCCCTGGCACCTTCGGAGTGGACGACGTGGTGGTCTACGGCACCACCAACCTCATCGAGAACGTGGAGAACTACATGGAGTACTCCTACTGCTCCAAGATGTTCACCATGGGCCAGGTGGACCGTATGCGTGCCGCCATCAACAGTGATGTGGGTGAGCGCAACAACCTGTGGACCGAGGATAACCTCCGCGTGACCGGTGTGGCCGAAGGCTTCCGGGCCGCATGTCCACCTCAGGCCGACTTCTATGCGCGCACGGTGCTGTTGAACTCCACCAGCCAGGTGCAGGAGATCCCGTTCACACCCACGGTGTGCACCAACGAGCAAGTACAGTTCGTGGACAACTCGGTAGGTGGTCTGCCCACTTCCTGGGAATGGACTTTCGAAGGTGGAACGCCCGCTACCTCCACCGCACGTAATCCTGTGGTCACCTTCGATAGCCCTGGCTTCAAACAGGTGACGCTGATCGCCACCAACGAGAACGGATCCTCCACCAAGACGGACTCCTACTCCATCCTCATCGGAGGTGCACCGAACGACTTCGCAGGAACCTATTCCGAAGGCTTCGAGAACACGCAAAGCTTGTTCCCCTGGGTGGATATGAACTACGCCAACAACATCACCTCGTGGCGACGTGTGACCACAACTGGTTTCGCCAGCAACGCGTGTGTGATGCTGAATAATGCGGATCGCAACTTCCTCGACCTGATCGATCCGGCCAACGGTGCTGACTACGATGACCTGTATTCACCCACTTTCGACCTGAGCGGCCTTTCCGAAGCGTCGATGACCTTCGCCTACGCCTACTCCACCACGGCAGGTTCCGTGGAAGAGGTCACCGAGCGTCTTGAGGTCTCGATCAGCACCGACTGCGGTGAGACCTGGTCGCTGCTCCCCAGCGGTAACATCACCGGAGCTGCGTTGATCAACAACGGGAACAACCCCGAATTCCCTCCGCCCACTTGGAGTGAGCGTTCGTTGACCATCAATGCGAGCCGTCGTGTTCCGAACGTGCGTTTCCGCTTCCGCTTCATCACCACCGAAACGAGCGGCAACCTGTTCATCGACAACATCAACATCCTGGGCCCTGTCGGCATCGACGATCTCTCGGCGGAGAACTTCATGAGCTTGTACCCCAACCCCACGAACGATCAGTTCACCTTGGGCGTGCATGGCATGGACAAGTTCCCCACCTCGGTCACCATCACCGATATCCGTGGTGCCCTCGTGTACAGCAACATCCTGAGCCCAACGAACCAGTCCATGCAGTTCAGCGCAACTGAACTCGGTCTGGCCAACGGGCTCTACATGATCAACGCGACCAACGAGGCGGGTAACCACACCCAGAAACTCATGGTGGGCAAATAGGTCCTACCTCACCAACACGGAAGAAGCCCTCCCTTGCGGAGGGCTTCTTCATTCAAGGTGGTCAGAACTGGCCCGTGGCGAGCATCACCAAGGTGCAACCCTCCACCACTTCGATGCCCATTGTACGTGCCTCTGCCTCGAAATACGGGTTCTCCGTGCCTGGGTTGAAGATGATGCGTTCGGGCTGGAGGGCGAGCAATTCCTTCATCAGTGCATGCTGGTGGGCCGGCGCCACATACATCGTAATGGTGTGTACGGCGATACCGGGCTCGAGGGACTGCTGGATCGGGATCCCTGCGATCTCTCCCGTCCGTTTGCCGAGGAGTGCCACAGGATGGCCTGCACCCAACAGACGATGGGCGGCCCTATTGCTGTAGCGTGAGGGCTCCGGACTGGCGCCCACGACCAAGGTCGATCTCGGTTCCATGAGGCGAAGTTCGCTCCTAACACCCCCTGTTGATGGCGGTGTTGGACTTCATCTTGCGGAAAGATCGTCGAAACATGACCGCTGGAACTTCGCACCATGGATCAACGACCAGCGGATCGTCCACGCAAACGGAAGATCGACATCCTCGTACTCTCCGACCTCCACTTGGGCACCTTCGGATGCCGGGCCGTGGAGCTGAACGACTACCTCCGCTCGGTGAAACCGCGGATGGTGATCCTGAACGGCGACATCATCGACATCTGGCAATTCAAGAAGTCGTATTTCCCTCCAGGGCATATGAAGGTGATCAAGCGCCTGCTCAAGATGGCAGCGAAGGTGCCGGTCTATTACATCACGGGCAACCACGACGAAGCACTGCGCAAGTACAGCCCCGCGCAATTGGGGAACCTGCGCCTGGTGGATAAACTCTATCTCACCATCGACGGGGAGCGGTACTGGTTCTTCCACGGCGATGCCTTCGATGCCAGCATGAAGCACGCGAAGTGGTTGGCCAAACTCGGTGGACATGGTTACGACCTCCTCATCCGCATCAATCACGTGGTGAACTGGATCCTGCTCAGCTTGGGCCAGCCGCGTATGAGCTTGAGCAAGCGCGTGAAACAGCGGGTGAAGAAAGCGGTCGCTTACATCAATGACTTCGAGGAGATCGCGGCCACCATGGCCGTTCACGAAGGATTCGCCCATGTGGTCTGCGGCCATATCCACCAACCGCAGATGCGCACCGTCGAGCTGCCGAAGGGCAGCGTGAACTACATGAACTCCGGTGATTGGATCGAACACCTGAGCGCCTTGGAATACGTGAAGGGCACATGGCGATTGTATCAGCACGAAGCCCCCGCATTGGAAGCACAGGTGGCTCGACTCCAGCGCACGCAGGAGCCCGCGATGGCATGATCAGGAGCGTTCACGCTCACATGCTCTCCATTCCCTTGCGCAGATCCTCGACCGTGCGCTCGGGTAGCTTGGTCAGGTCCAGTACCATCAGGCCATCCAATGCATCGTTGAAGCGGGGGTCGCGGTTGAAGCCGATGATGCGGGCGTTGAGCAGCAAATACTTCTTCAGCAGAACGGGCATGGAGGTCTCGTTGGGATCCACCTCCGCGATCAATCGGTCCATGCGTTTCAAGTCAGCCATGGACGCCTGTACCAACGCTTCACGATCCACCTTGTCCGGTTTGATCTTGAACCGGTTGCGCGGACGCACGGAGGCCGCCATCTCCCTATCGTAGTGATGCTGCTGCACGAACTCCATGATCAAGGAGCGTGAGATGCGGCTGTACGTGCCGCTGATGCTCACCGGACCGATGAGGTATTGATGGTCGGGGTTGGCGGTGATGTGCAGCAGCAGTCCGCGCCACAACATGTACAGGGGAAGGCGTTGCCGCTGGTAGTCCACCGCTATGAACGAACGGCCGAGCTCGAAACTGCGGCGCAATACCCGATCCATCGGCCGGTCCATGCGGAACAACGTGTACGTGTAAAAGCCGCGCTTCCCATACCGGGACATGATGCGTTTGCCGTCGCCGATCCTGTACGCACCGGCCAGGCGTTTGCGTTCACGGTCCCAGAGGAACAGATGGTCGTAGTAGAGATCGAACTCGTCCAGATCGATGCTCTTGTTGGTGCCCTCTCCCACCACCCTGAAGGTTTCCTCACGCAATCGACCGATCTCCCGCAGGATGTTCGGGATCCTCCCCGTTGGGGCCAGGTAAAGATCGAACTCGGCCTGGCTGTTCAGGCGCAGGTCGGTGAGCCCCGCGATCTCGCGCTCCAACCGATCGATGGGGATGGGCTCCACGATATCCTTCGGTCGCTGGGGGAACCGGAGCGGATTGAACAGCTCCCGTTTCACCTGCACCCCGCTGCCGAGCGCATAGGTCTTCGCACGCAGGTAGCGCGCGAGTTGTTCCGTGGACGAGAACGCTGCGATGTCCTTCGCTGCGATGGGCTTACCGATCCTCATCCGCACCGAGCGACCACGCATCCGTAACATCTCCTTGGGCAAGGCCAGGGTGCGCAGGTTCGGATGGATCATACCCAGCATATGGAACAACACGCTGTTCGCGCCGTCGAACCAGACCGGCACCACCGGCGCGCCCACATGTTGGGCCATTTTGATCACGGGTGTCTTCCACCGCGGATCGGCCACCCCCTTGATCTCGGTACGCCAGCTGCTCACCTCGCCCGCCGGGAAGATGGCCAACGCGTGGCCTTCCTTCACATGGGCCATGGCGTGGCGCATCCCTTGGAAACTGCTCAACGAAGTGAGCTGTTCGAAAGGGTTCACACCGATGAACCGATCGCGCAAGGGCTCCAACTGTTGCAGCAGGAAGTTGGCCATCACCTTCAGATCGGGCCGCACACGACCGAGCACATGCACCAGCGCAAGGCCATCGATGGCGCCGTAGGGGTGGTTGCTCACGAAGAGTAATGGGCCGTCCTTCGGTACGTTCGCCAGGTCCGCAGGGTCCACCTCGATCTCCAGATCCAGGTTCCTGAACACGGCGGCCACGAAATCCAGGTCGCGCAGATCCTCGATGGCGTTGTAGAAGCGCTCCAGCTTCTTCAACCCGCTGACCTCGGTGAGCAGGTTGATCCGTGGATCACCAGGGCGCATATGACTGGCCTTCGCCAGCTCGGCCGGTTGAACGAGTTTCTTCATGGATCGGACCGCACGAATGTACCTACCGGACCGATCCCAGGGCTTAGACCCCGAGGATGCCGATGATCCGCTCGTTCATGAGCTCCCCACCGGGATAGTTGCGGGTATAGTCCAGGTTGATCCAATGGCGACCATCCGCATCCGTGTGGTGGTACAATGGCGCATCGCCTACCTCCTTGCCGAACAACTCCTTGCGGATCAGGTAGCCGGCGCGCTCCATCTGCGCCTCAGTGCCGATCAAGAGTTCCGGGTACACATGGCCTTCGGTACGAACGAGCCTTACCTCGCCCCCAATGGCTGCGATGCAAGCTGCCATGAGCAAGGCATGGTCATCGCAGTCGCCGGCCATCAGATCCAAACTCTCCATCGGGGTAGCGAAGTATTCTCCACCCTTCACGTCCGACACGTACCGCCATTGGGAGTTGATCTCCTTGAATACCGAAAAGGACTGCACTAGCGTGAACTCATCCGGCGCCACCTTCACGTTGGTGAAGTTGGCCGTGGCCATGCGCACAGCCGCACGACGCACCTTGCCATCCGGGTCCTGTAAAAGGCCCTTGAGTTTGTCGGCATCGTGGAACGGTGCCAGCTTACGGGCCGCCAATGGGGCGGTCGGGGCCGTGTCGCGAAGGCTGTTCAGGAGTTCGGCATAATCGCGGTAGAGGTCGCCGAATCCATATCGCCCCATCAAGCTCGTCAGGGTGATGGCGACCAAGCCTGTCATCAATGCCACATAGACCACCACCTGGAAACGCCGCACCAATACGATGAAGGCGATGAGGACGCACGCGAAGGTGATGAAGTGCTCCACCCGTATCCCCTCTCCGATGGGAAGCACCAACTCCGGCACGAATGGATAGAGGATGATGTAGAGCGGAACGGTGAGCAGCACGGCCACCAGGTAGACGATCACCATGTGGGCCATCCGGTCGCCCGCTCGCACGACCTGCCGCTCCTCCTTTGGTGCGTCCTTTTCCATCCGGATGCGATACGGTAAGCTCCCCTCAATTGTTGTTCCAAGGGGCATTGCCAGCTTCACAAAGGTCGTCGCTGAAGCGCCCTTCGAAACAGCTTAACACTCTTTAACTAGGGGACCTATGAGTGAAAACCATCGACAGAGCCCGATAATGTGACGACGGACGCTTTTATCAGTCCCGATGTTGAAAGTTGTTCCTTTCCGCGCAGGCCTGCATTCAACGATGCGGATAGTTTTGCCCTCCTCGGATGCTCCTAGAACGCCTGATCATAGCCCCTTGCGCGCTCGCCATGAGCGCTGGTCTGCTCGTAGCACAGGTGGCGACCGAGAACATCGGTGGGCCAGAAGGATTGGACATCTACGAGGAACTCACCAGCGGCGAAGGAGAAGAAGGTTCGGCAGAGGGTGCCTCGATCTGGGATGTGAACGACTCCCTGACGTTCATCCCCGGTTACGATATGTACTGCCATTGGAACACGGACGTGCTCTTCAACCAGCTCGGTGTGGCCGGTCATTTGGAGCACGACACCCTGAAGGTGGTCCTCGGCGAACATGAATGTGATCTGACGATGCCCTGCGATGGTCGCATGACCTCGCCCTATGGTATGCGCCGGGGCCGTATGCACTACGGAGTTGACCTTGACCTGGAAACGGGTGATGCCGTGTTGGCCGCATTCCCCGGTATGGTGCGGATCTCCAAGTACAACAAGACGTTCGGCCATGTGGTGGTGGTGCGCCACTTCAACGGATTGGAGACGCTGTATGCGCACCTGAGCAAGCGTTCGGTGGAACCCGGCACCTTGGTCGAAGCGGGTGATACCCTCGGCCTTGGCGGCAATACCGGTCGCAGTTACGGTAGCCACCTGCACTTCGAAGTCCGGTTCCTCGACCAACCGATCGATCCAGCGTTGGTGTTCGATCTGGAGAACGGTTCACTCAGAGCCCTTGAGTTCGACATCCACAAAGGCACCTTCGCGAAGATGGCAGCGGCGAAAGTGGAGGCACAAAAAAGCCAGGCGAGCCGCAAATACCATGTGATCCGCCGGGGCGATACGCTCTATGCCCTCTCCCGCCGCTACGGGGTGAAGGTGAAGGACCTGTGCCGGATCAACGGCATCAGCGAACGGAGCACGTTAGCCATCGGGCAGCGTATCCGGTACAACTAAAAGGTCTCCGGGCCCTTCGATCGGGTACCACGTGCCCCGTCAACAAGGGGTCTCGCCGTTCACACCTGAAGCTTGCGACGTCCGAGGGTATCCACCATGTCCTGCGCGTGCAGCGGGGATAATAAGAGGACACCACCTCCGCGCAAGCGCAACAGAAGGAGATCGCTCTTGGCGCTCGGCAGGCGGTCGATCAGGCGGCGCGCAGCACCGAGGGTGAACGTGCTGAACCCGATATCCACCGTGCAATAACGCATGAACTCCTCCTGGAGTTGAACATCGGAAGTGAACTCCTTCAAATAGGCCCGCGCGCCCACACGATCCAATAAGCTGGCATCGAGGATGTCACTCACTGGAACCTCGCGCGATGCATCCGGCGTGCTCAACATCAGCTTCTCGTCATCCACCATGTACGTAGCGCGCTTTCGGCTATCGCGCCGTGCCGCCAACAGCACGCCGAGCAAGGCGATGCCCAGCATGACCTGGAAGAGCAAGAAACGCCCGGAAGAAGCTCCAACGATGATCCCCGGCAGGATCAAGAACGGAATGGCCCACACCATGATCAAGGTGTTGTGCCAATGCCGTTGCGTGCGGAACCTCCTACTGCCCATCGGCCGCGAAAGTACCCATCCGACAAGGTTCGTACACGGTGAACTTGGGCGACCGGGCATGAACTATGAACAGCCGTCGACCCTCGAGCATTCCGTTCGACACACGCCTCGCGGCCATCTTACAATGCCATGAATGGCGGTCATCATGAGAAGCATTAGGCCATGTCCGGCGCAAAGAAAGGAGCGGCTACTGCCGCTTCCTTTAGAGTACCGAAGGCGGGACTTCCCGTGATCGCTCACGCTTCCACGGGACAGGCTTCTCGTCCCGCTAAAAAAAGCGAAAGGAGCGGCGACTGCCGCTCCTTTAGAGTACCGAAGGCGGGACTTCCCGTGATCGCTCACGCTTCCACGGGACAGGCTTCTCGTCCGCTATAAAAAGCGAAAGGAGCGGCGACTGCCGCTCCTTTAGAGTACCGAAGGCGGGACTCGAACCCGCACAACCTTACGGTCACACGCCCCTGAAACGTGCGCGTCTACCAATTCCGCCACTTCGGTAAGTGGGTTCTTCTTCTCGCAGGGGGCGCAAATATAATGGTTCG
>JAEUTB010000030.1 GCA_016787995.1 Flavobacteriales bacterium
TCGGGCTGCTCGGCTCCGTGCTGTTGGGGTCGTAGAACTGCGAAGCGAAACAGCGCAGTGCCGCTTCCTTCCCTGCCCAATGGGGTGTAACGTCGATGATCAGGTCCGGATCGATCCAATGGTCCTGCACCGCATGGAAGATGGAGGTCGGGCGCCACGCTTCTTGCTGCACACCATCCTGCGTGGTACTGATGCGCCGCAACCCGCTGAGGAAGCACGCTTCGGCCACCAAGGCCCCACCGCGCCCATGATCGGGATGGCGATCGCGCACGGCGTTGGTCAAAACCACCTTGGGGCGATGCGCGCGCACCGCTTGCACCACCTTCAGCAAACTCGCTTCATCGGCGCGGAAAAATCCATCGGCCAGGCCCAGCTGGTAGCGGAACGCAGCACCAAGCACGTGCATGGCTGCATCCGCTTCGCGCTTGCGGATCTCCGGTGTACCACGCGTACCGAGTTCACCAGCGGTCAACTCCACCAGGCCCACGGAATGCCCGAGCGCGCGGTGATGCAGCACCGTACCGGCCATGGCGATCTCCACATCATCGGGATGTGCCGTGATGCACAGGATGTCGACCACCGCGCTCATTTCCCTTCCACCCAGGCGATCACACGTTCATCCAAGGGGCTCACGCCGGATTCCATCGACATGCTCAACACACCATCGGGGTTGATCAAGTACTTGTGGAAGTTCCACTTCACCTCGGTGTCCATCACCCCGTTCTGGCTCTTGTTGGCCAGCCATTGGTACACGGCATGTTGCTCCTTGCCCTTGGTGCTCACCTTGGCCATCATGGGGAAGGTCACGCCATAGTTCTTCTGGCAGAACGTGGCGATCTCCGCTTCGGTACCCGGCTCCTGGCCACCGAAGTCGTTGCTGGGGAAGCCCACGATCACCAAGCCCTTGTCTTTGTATTTCTCGTACAGCTCTTGCAGCTGCGCGTACTGTGGAGTGTACCCGCACTCGCTGGCGGTGTTCACCACGATCACGCGTTTACCGCGGAACTGGTCCATCTTCACCAGTTGTCCATTGATGTCGGTGGCGCTGAGGTCGTAAAAGGACATGGCAGGTTTGGGTGCTTGGGCCTGGTCACCGACCGGTACCGAGACCGGTCCGACTTGAACACGGTTGAAACAGCCGGTGCCGAGGACGGACAGGGCGATGAGGGGAAGGAGCGTACGCATGGTGCTGGAACAGCGCGAAGTTCCGGAATGTTCTGGTGGGGCCGACACGGAGCTTGGACCAGCTGTCGTTGATCCTTCACCGCAGAGGCGCAGAGGGCGCGGAGAGCGCTGCGTACGTAGGACGCTTTGGGTTGTCATTCAAAGCCTTGAAGGCTCTGGGAACGCCCGCATTGGCTCACCATCCATCCCCTAGTCCAGGTCCACTGTCACCTTTTGCCGGTCCCTCCCGTAGAAGCGCACATGCGCGTACTATGCCCTTCCCTTGTTCTTTCGTTCACCCTTGTCGGTTCGGTCATGGCCCAGGATGCCGTGGTGATCTCCGACATCGCACAGTTGGTGCGGAAACCCGACCTGGCGCAAGACCCGGCCGTGCGTTCGGGCTTGCAAGCCGCCGGTGTGGCCGAAGAGCGGGCGCAGCAAGTGCTCACGCTCGGCAAAGCCGACAACCTGCCCGCCGGCCTCAGCACCGACAGCGCCCTCGCCGCCAACGCCGCCGCCGTGCGCAACTACAACGCCCACAAGGTGTGCACCTACGCCGACGAGGCCGGTCCCAAAGTGCTTGTACAGGTGCTGGCGGCCGAGAATTACCACATGCCCGAAGACCTGCGCAGCCGCCAGGACATCTACCTGGTGTTGCCCGAGGCGGCTGTGGAAACGGCCATCACCGACGCCCAGCGCCCCAAACCGAGCAAAGGCCCCAGCTGGCGCCGCATGCGCGAAGCCCGCATCACCACACCCGACGGCGTGTACGCCACTTACGACCTGGCCTCCGACAGTACGGTGCTGGCCAAGTTGATGGAGAGCGGCATGAGCCAGGCCGAGATCGACGCCGTGATCTTCCGCAGCCACGAACGCAACTGGCCCGAGGGCATCGACGGCTTCGAGCGTCGCTACCCACGCCTGAAGGACTTCAAACGCTACAAGGCCTACCAGGCCGCCACTTGGGACGACAAAGTGCTGCTCGTCATCCCCGTGGAGCAGAACAAACGACAGCCCATCGCCCTACGCCCCCACCTGGACATCTACATGGTCTACGCCAAGAGCGCGGTGGAGGTGAAGGCGAAGAAGTGAGGCGCTTTCGCGGATGTTGATGGAGCGCGTGCAATAGAGCACGGCTTAGTGCACACTACGGCATAGCTGGTTTCGACTTGCGAAGGAGTCAGACCCGATGGTAACGGTATGGTGATCGCCGGAAGACAACGAGCGCTCATCCTAAAGAGAGTTTCGCGCTGTGCGTCAAACATTCTTTACTCTTTGCGCAACGTCCTTACATTAGCAACGACATGAGTAGAGATTTCTAGAATCGCGGTCGTCTGCAGGACTGCTGCTGCAGGGTCCCCTCGTGCCTCGGGAGACCCTGCGGAGGTTTAAGAATCAGCAAGCGATTTTTAATTCAAAGCTTCCACAAGCGCAGAAGACCAAACTCCTTGATCTTCTTGCACCTCGCATCGAAACGAAGAAGGACCTGATCAAATATGCCCGTGAACGTACTCTAGCACGCGTAACACGTTAGTGAACATGAGGGGCTTCCTATTACTGATACTCGCAGCCTTGGTTCTCTCGTGTCGCGAGGTGCAACGAAGCATTGAGGAGACGGAAAGCGCGGCAACCTTGATGGATATTCCAGTACCGTGGGACACCCTACAGCTACACGCAACCCTTGGCGAGCCAGAATGGCGGCGGTTGTTCTTTACACCTACTGAACACTGCACGGCCTTCAAGAGAATGGTGTCGTACGATATCTGGGGAACAACCCCTATCGGCGATCACTGTGGACTAGAATACGAACCTGTCTGCTATAAGGAGTACACCCCTTCCCTCATGCAGACAATAGCACCTTCGTTATTCTTTGAGCGCACTATCGATATTCCCTACCTTAAATGTCTTGTTGCCTTTGAATACCCGAGGTATGTGACCGGAGTGCTGTTGTCCATGCCATCATACCACGTCCTTTCTCCACCAAAGATCTCCATGAAGCTCTTTCACCACGATACCTTGATCGAGCGCCTGTCACAAGACACCGCACCGTTGGGGCCTTTCGACAAGGATGGGTTTCGCGGGCTATACAAGGAATTGGACCGCTATCTCCAAGCTCTTACCGGTGATCGCTCACCCTACCAGTCGATGCCCTATCTAAAACAAGAAGGTTGTCTGCCGCCTCGGGGATATGCCGATCTGATAGGCAGCCTCAGCTATGGTTTGGCTACAGAAGGATGCATAGAGGCTAGACTCAGCTGTCTTCCCATTCAGCCAGTAAGGAATTACCACAGAGAAGCCCTCAAAAGTGTCGCTTTAATCTGGGATCCAGACAAGGATGCATACTGGGAGGACACATCTGTTCAAAACGAGCAACAGTTCCAAGCCAAATACCATCGCCACAGCACTACTTCAGACCGCGCCGTCTACGACGTCCGTTGGGAAGATCTGGCCATCTATGTGGAGATTCTGGTGAACCGGCACGAAGGGCAGAGCCATGGTGTGGGCGATACGACCGGGATGGAGCCGTGCCCAAGGATCGCTTCCACGCGGTTACCATGATCCACAGCGGAGCCTCGAGTTACAGTCCCTGCGGTCGAACATCTACCCAATTCTACTCACGCACAATGATCGCCACCGTTTCACCCATCGGTCTATGGATGGCCATACTTAACTTCAGCTTGATAAGTCGTACTTAGAAGTTCGAAGTTCAGACGGACTGCTCTACTTGACCTATGCAACAGAGGGGTGAGATGAGCAAAGACCGCCGCGATAACTTGGGAACAGGAAGACCATGGTTCGCAGATCCGCGGTAGCGGGGACCATATTTCCTACCTTTTGACCATGGATCGTTGGAAGAATGGAATAGGTAAAGAATTTGTCGACCATTTGCTCAAGTGGGGGAGGTCAGGGAATGGCCTCGTGATTTCCGAATCGCCCTTCGGTAAGACTAATGAAGGCTTATTGGACTTACGCGGGTTGAATTTTGATCTGCGAATGGAGTTGCTCCGAGTAGAATTCAAGCCTGCTGATTTTGGAAAGGCTCGATTCAAAGGTGCACGGATCGAGCTTTGTACCTTCACCGACTCATTGTGGGAGGGTGTCGATCTGACCGATTTCGTTGAAAGTGGATCCACTTACTTCGGGTGCCATTTCGCAAAGTGCTCGTTTCAAGCTGCTCTTATTGGGTATAGAGGTAGTCGCTTTGTGCAATGCACATTCGTGCAATGTGACTTCAAAAGCGCAAGTTTTATTCGTCCCGAGTTTGACGACTGTGTTTTTGATTCTGATAAGCTATATGGATGTGATTTTTTTGGCTCATCTTTTGAGCGATGCAAATTCAGTGGCACAATGGAAGATGTCTGGTTCCGAGGAGGCTTTCCACTGCCGGAATTTGAAACGAAATTTGGTCATCCAAGACCTAATCGAATGCTCCAAGTATCGTTTGAGGAGGCCAATCTTTTGGAGACAACATACAGCGACCAATGTGATCTATCTACAGTTAAGATACCTAATACGGGGAAATATGCACTGCTTAACAATTGGCCGCACAGGTTGTTAGAATTAAAGAAGCAAGCTGAATCATGGCCGACCAAAGAGCAGAAAATGGCTTATCTACTTGTAGATATATATATAGATCATGCTGCGAATCAGCACTGGTTTCTGCTGAATATTGAGGACTTAAGGTGCTATTGCAAGACAGACAATGTCGACCTTATATGGCGTACGCTGACGCAACAGTGACGTTCGGGCCCGTCTTGTGCCAATCCAGCACCTTGTTGCCCGCGAGCGCGGATGTTCGCTGGTTCGCATAAGCGGTCCGTGGATCCTTTCAAGTTGACCTGAGCCAGAATGCTCCAGCCGTTCAGTGATCGGCACAGCAAAGTGCCAAGATGAACTTACAGAACATGTGTCTCTAGTTCGAAAAGTGGTCAACGTACCGCACGCACGCCGGTACCTTCGCTCGTTCTATCTTCATCCCGCATGAGCGAGCCCCGCATCACCCAGGTCCTACCGGAACTTGTCCGCGAGGGGATCATCAGCGCTGAGCAGGCCGAGCGGATCCGTGCGCGCTACGCGGGCGATGCGGAGCGCAGTGGCAACCGCATGCTGCTGGTCTTCGCCATCTTGGGCAGCTTGTTGGTGGGGCTGGGCATCATCCTCATCATCGCCCACAACTGGGATGATCTTTCGCGCAGCGTACGCACGGCCATCGCCTTCGTGCCGGTGGTGCTGGGCCAAGGGCTGGTGGTCTATGGCCTCTGGAAGAAGCCGGGCGTGTTGGCCTGGCGCGAAGGCAGCGCAGTGGTGCTGGCCTGTGCGGTGTGTGCGTGCGTCTCGCTGATCGCCCAGATCCACCACATCGGCGGCGACCTGCAAGGCTACCTCTTCACCTGCTCCTTGCTGATCCTGCCTTTGCTTTACCTACCCGGTTCGTTCAGCGTGGCCTTGGGTTACCTGGCCTTGATCACCTGGTACGCGTGGCTGGTGCGCTTCGAGAGTTTCGGGGGCGGTGTGCGGCCGTGGTACTTCATTGGCTTGCTGGCGGCAGCGCTCCCCTACTACCTCCGCCAAAGCCAGCAGAACGGCACCGGCGCCTCCTTCTGGTGGCTCAGCCTCTTCATGGCGTTGAGCGTTGGGGTGGGCAGCCAATTCTTCTACCTCGACTGGGAGCAGTCGCACGTGCTTGGCTTGATGGCACTGGCCGCTGCCTTCACCTTGGTGCCGTGGCTGCATCATGGCAAGGAGCTGCGCACCTGGCCGTGGGTGCTGGTCGGTGGCGCCACACTGCTGATCACCTTCTTCGTGTTCAGCTTCCGGCCCGTGTGGGAAAACCTCGACCACAGCGACCGCACGGACTGGCCCTTGATCGCCGCCTACATGGCCGCAGGTAGCATCGCCTACGGCTGGTCGCTGCGGGTGCGTAAACCGTTCGAGCGCTGGCCCTATCCCGAAGGCTGGTGGCTCTTCGTCCTTTGTTTCGGCACCGGCCTCTACTCCCCCGCCCTGGCCGCCATCCTGGTGAACATCGCGCTCTTGGTGCTCGGCGTCTTCACGGTGAAGCACGGCATCGAAGCGAATTCACTGAAACGCATGAACCTCGGCTTGACGATACTGAGCGTCACCATCCTGATGCGCTTCTTCGACAGCGACCTCAGCTTCGTGTTACGCGGCTTGGTCTTCATCGCCATCGGCTGCGGATTCTTGTACATGAACATGCGCCTGGTGCGCCAACGCAACAACCAACGCCATGCCGCGTAAGGTGCTCCTCTTCCTGCTCGTGGCGTTGGCCCAGCTGGCGGTGCCTGCTTGGATGCTCGTCGGCCACGAACGCGTGCGCTCCGAAGGCGAGGTGTTCAAGTTCCGCACCGCGCCAGTGGATCCGCGCGATCCCTTCCGCGGCGAATACGTGAGCCTGTCGTTCGAAGCGGAAACAGGCCACTGGCCCTTGCCGCGTGAAAATGACGGATCAAGCGCCCGTATTCACGCCTATGCCGTATTGGCCAAGGATGCCGAAGACTTCGCCACCATCACCGCACTGGTGCCTGAACGACCGACCGCAGGAGCCTACATCCCCGTGGAGTTCATGGCTTGGGAGACCGACACCATCTTCAACATCCGCCTGCCCTTCGACCGGTACTACTTGGAAGAGGGCGATGGACCGAAGACCGAAGCGCTGCTGGCGACCCAGTGGAACGACGGTGTGCCCACGCAACCCTTGCCCGCCTACGCCGTGGTCCGTGTGCTCGATGGGGCGACCGTGATCACCGACCTGATCGTGGACGACAAGTCCATCCACGAATGGCTGAAGGAGGAACCGCGTTCGGCGCCGGAGGCTACACCCGAGCCTACTTCGGCACCAAGCGGATCGTGAACTCGCGCGCACTTTCGCCGGGCGTGATCAGCAGTTTTTCGCTGTACGCTTCGTAGCCGTTCTCGGCTACACGCAACTCCAACGTACCGGTCGTCACCACGAACAGGGCATAGCTGCCCTCGCTGTTGGTCTGGTTCACGGCTTGGCGGTGGCCGTGCTCATCGTACCACTCCACCAGGGCTTCCAGCACGGGTTGTTCGGTGGTGGCGTTCACCACGGCGCCATGCACCTGCACCTTCAAAGTATCCTGTGCCACGGTGGTCTGCGCGGTGCCGAGGACACCGAGCACCAGCAGGGCACACATCAACGGTCGAGCCATCGTCGGTCGCTGTCTTGGGGAAGTGAAGGTAAGCCGCCTTCCTTCTTCAAGGTGGCCAGCACCGCCCCGATGGAGGCCAGCACGGGTGCGAACATCACCCCGAGCAGGGGCAACTTCATCACCAAGCTGAAGAGGGCGCCGTTCGCCATCACCGCGCCGATGCGGTCGTTCACCGCTTTCACGCTCTCGCCGATCCGCATGCGACGCCGTTCGAAGACATAATCGAACATGCTGAAACCGTAGAAGTAGGCCGAAACGGTGAAGAGCAGGATGAACGAGACCGGCGCCAACACAGGCACGAAAAGCGTGAGGAACCAGATGCCCACGGTGATGGCCAATTCCATGATGCCGTTGCGCAGGGCGATGAGGGCACCGCGCAGGGCGTCCTTCATCAACTGCCCCCAGCTGAAGGGGAAGCTGCGCCCGGTGATGATCTCTTCGGTGCGTTCGCTCGCGTAGGCCAGCAGCGGGGAGAGCAGGATGAGCACGATGTACTTGTTGGCTACGAAGAGCAGGTAGGCCACAGCGAGTTTCAGGAGGATGGCCACGATCACTTCGCGGGCGCCGTTGAAGAAGGCCTTCGCGTCGCTCCACCAGTCCTGGGCACCTTCCTGTACGGGCACCTCCAGCTGCAGGGCCACCCAGTCGCTCAACTGATCCACGGGACCTTGCAGCACGGCCACCAGCCCGATGGCGAGCAGCACCCACAGCAGCACGGGTACCAAGAACATCCAGCCCATGCGGTTGCTCATGGCGAAACCGAACGCACGGAAGAAACCGGAAAGGCCGAGGCCGAAGTCGCGGGTGAAGGACATGGCACAAAGATGCACGCTGCGGAAAGGCCGCCTTCTACCTTTGGCCTCCCATGGAATTGGATACCCTAACCGCCATCTCCCCTGTCGACGGCCGCTATCGTGACCGCACCCGCGAACTAGCCCGCTGGTTCAGCGAACAGGCCTTGATGCGCTACCGCCTGCAGGTAGAGCTGGCCTATTTCCAGTTCCTGTGCGAGATCCCCTTGCCCGAGCTGAAGGGCACCCCGGTGGACAAGCTGGGCCCGGTGGAACGCCGCATCGCCGAGCTGAGCACGAGCGACGCCCAGCGCATAAAGGCGATCGAGAAGGTCACGAACCACGATGTGAAGGCCATCGAGTACTTCCTGAAAGAACGGCTGGAAGAAGCGGGCCTCGGCGAACAGCGCGAGTTCGTGCATTTCGCGCTCACGAGCCAGGACATCAACAACACGGCCCTGCCGCTGCTGATCAAGGATTTCCTGTACCAAGCTTACCTGCCAGCGATCACCGCTGTGCGCGACCGCCTGCACGGACTGGCGTTGGATTGGGCGCGTGTACCGATGCTGGCGCGCACGCACGGGCAGCCTGCCTCGCCCACCTCCCTCGGCAAGGAATTCCAGGTCTTCGTGGAGCGCCTGGATGGACAGATGAAATTGCTGCGCGAAGTGCCCTTCACCGGCAAGTTCGGTGGCGCCACCGGGAACTTCAACGCGCACCACGTGGCCTACCCCGAATACGACTGGGTGCAGCTCGCCGACCGTTTTGTATTGGAGAAGCTGGGCTTGGTGCGTCAGCGATTCACCACGCAGATCGATCACTACGACGACCTGGCCGCGTTGTTCGATGCCTTGCGCCGCATCAACACCATCCTGGTAGACCTGTGCCGCGACCTCTGGCAGTACATCAGCATGGATTATTTCCGCCAGAAGATCAAGGCGGGCGAGATCGGCAGCAGCGCCATGCCCCACAAGGTGAACCCGATCGACTTCGAGAACGCGGAAGGCAACCTCGGCCTGGCCAACGCGGTGTTCAGCTACCTCAGCGAGAAACTGCCCATCAGCCGCCTGCAACGCGACCTCACCGACAGCACCGTCACCCGCAACATCGGCGTGCCCATGGCCCACACCATGATCGCGTTGGACGCGGTCCAGAAAGGCCTCGGAAAACTGCTCTTGAACGAAGCGGCCTTGGAGCGCGACCTCGACGCGCAGTGGCCCGTGGTGGCGGAGGGCATCCAGACCATCCTGCGGCGCGCCGGCTACCCGCAGCCCTACGAGAAGCTCAAGGAACTCACACGCGGCAAGGAGAAGATCACGCAACACGACATCGCCGGGTTCATTGACACCTTGGACGTGAGCGACGGCGTGCGGAACCAGCTGAAGGCGCTTACCCCGCGCAACTACACCGGGATAGACCTGTTGGGGCGATAGGTGGCTGGCGTTCCGGCGCCGGTCAGTATCTTTTCCGGCGAACGCCGCACCATGCTCCTCACCATCACCGATCTGTGGCAACAGGCCAGTGGCTTGGAGAAGGCCTATTGGGTCTTCGCCGTGCCGTCCACGTTGATCTTCCTCGTCATCATGGTCACCACCTTCATCGGTGGCGACAGTATGGATGCCGACCCCTCCGATCTGGACACCGATGCGCTCGATGGTGTGGCGTCCCAATACTTCACGTTCAAGAACCTCGTCGGTTTCTTCCTACTGTTCTCGTGGACCGGCATTGCGTGCTTGCATGGCGGCGTGGGCATGGGAACCACGCTTGCACTATCGCTCGTCGCGGGTGTCTCGATGCTGCTGGCCATGGCCTGGATGTTCAAAGCCATGAGCAAGATGACCGAGAGCGGTACCCTGCGCATGGAGAATGCGCTCGGCCGCACCGCGAATGTCTACATGCGCATCCCGGGCAACCGCGGTGGTATGGGCAAAGTGCAACTCACCGTTCAGGGCTCCTTGCGTGAACTCGACGCGCTCACCGATGGACCCGTGGACTTGCCGACCGGTACGATCGTGCGGGTGGACGAGATCATCGACGGACATATCCTACGCGTCAACCGAACTGAGAACTGACCATTCCGCATCATCATGGCCAACCTTGAAGGCATCAACATCGCACTGATCGTCGTCGCCGCGGCGATACTCTTCCTCTTCGTCCTGTTCTTCTCCCTGCTGAAGCGCTACAAGCGGTGCCCCAGCGACCGGATCCTGGTGGTGTACGGCAAAGTGGGTGGCAACGCTGATGGTGCCTTCAGCGCGCGGTGCATCCATGGTGGCGCGGCCTTCGTGTGGCCCATCTTCCAGGACTTCGCGTTCCTCGACCTCACGCCGATCAGCATCGAAGTGAACCTCACGAACGCGCTCTCGCGGCAGAACATCCGCGTGGACGTGCCCTCGCGGTTCACCGTGGGCATCACCACCGAACCCGCGCTGATGAACAATGCCGCGGAGCGCCTCTTGGGCCAGAACAAGCAGCAGGTCCACGATCTGGCGAAGGACATCATCTTCGGCCAGCTGCGTCTGGTGGTGGCCACGATGGACATCGAGGAGATCAACAGCAACCGCGACAAGTTCCTGGCGAACGTGGCGAGCAATGTGGAGGCCGAATTGAAGAAGATCGGTTTGAAGCTGATCAACGTGAACGTGACCGACATCAAGGATGAATCGGGTTACATCGAAGCGTTGGGCAAGGAAGCGGCTGCGAAAGCCATCAACGATGCACGGCGCAGTGTGAGCGAGAAGAACCGCGACGGTTCCATCGGCGAGGCCATCGCGCAGCAGGATGAACGCACCCAGGTGAGTGCGGCCGTGGCTCAAGCGCGCATCGGCGAGGCGAGCGCCAATCGCGAGGAACGGATCAAAGTGGCCGAAGCCGACGCTCTGGCCAAGGTGGGTGAAGCCGATGCCATGCAGTTGCAGCGGGTACGTACCAGTGAAGCGGACGCACGCGCCGTGGAGGGCGAGAACAAGGCGAAGATCGACATCGCGCAGAGCGAAGCGGAACGACGCGAGGCGCAAGCGGAGGCGAACCGTCGTGCGATCGCCGCTGAGAAGGTGAAGGAAGCGAGGGCCTTGGAAGAAGCCTACGAAGCCCAGCGCATCGCAGAGACCGCCCGTGCCGACCGTGACAAAGCCATGCAGTTCGCCAACGTGGTGATCCCTGCCCAGATCGACAAGCAGAAGGTGGAGATCGCCGCTGAGGCCGAAGCAGAGCGGGTTCGTCGCCATGCCAAGGGTGATGCGGACGCCATCCTGTTGAAGATGGAAGCAGAAGCCAAGGGTAATTTCGAGATCCTCTCCAAACAGGCCGAAGGTTTCAAGCTGATGGTGCAAGCCGCTGGCAACGATCCACAGAGTGCGGTGATGTTGCTCATCGCGGAGAAACTACCTGAACTGGTTCGCTTGCAGAGCGAGGCCATCCAGAACATCAAGATCGACAAGGTCACCGTATGGGATGGAGCTGGCGGCGGCGGCGATGGCAAGACGAGCACCGCGAACTTCATCAGCGGTCTTTACCAAAGCGTGCCTCCCCTTCAGGACATGTTCAAACTAGCCGGCATGCAATTGCCGGAATACCTCAAGGGCAAGGATCTGACCGGATCTGAGGAGAAGCCCGCATCGTAGGTCCGGTCGTAGCGCATGGCAAGTGGTGGCAGGAGCCAGAAGCGTTCGCGGCTATTGAAGCCAGCGTTCTTCATTGCCCTACCCCTACTTGCCCTCGGTGCGGTCGCGCTCTGGTGGTGCGACCATCATATCAAAGCCGAGACCGCGGAGCTGGTGTACGACCATGCGGGTTCCATTCCCTTCAACCGGGTTGGCGTGGTGTTGGGCACATCCGAAAAGGGGCGCGGCGGCGGGCCGAACCTGTACTTCACCCACCGCATGAAGGCCGCTGCCGAACTCTACCACGCAGGCAAGGTGGAGCATTTACTCCTCAGTGGCGACAACGGGCGCAAGGGCTACAACGAACCGGCCGACATGCGCCGCGCGCTGATCCAGGCGGGTGTGGACAGCACGGACATCACCTTGGACTATGCCGGCTTCCGGACCTTCGATTCCATGGTGCGTGCGCGAGAGGTCTTCGGGCAGGACCGCTTCACCGTGATCAGCCAGCGCTTCCACAACGAGCGCGCCATCTACATCGCAGCACAGGCCGGGCTACAGGCCATCGGCTTCAATGCGAAGGATGTCACCGGCCGCTCGGGTTGGCGGACCGCACTGCGCGAAAAAGCCGCCCGGGTGAAGGTATTCGTGGATATGGCCCTGGGCATCGACCCGAAGTTCCTGGGTGATCCGGTGGAACTGGGAACGCAACCACCGCCGGAACCGGAACGGTGAGGACCTCGTCCAGTGATAGCACACTGGGGAACCACGACCTCATGATCGTGGAGTTCGATCACCGATCCCGCGAGGAGGATG
This sequence comes from Flavobacteriales bacterium, assembly GCA_016787995.1. Classification (GTDB taxonomy): domain Bacteria; phylum Bacteroidota; class Bacteroidia; order Flavobacteriales_F; family PHOS-HE28; genus PHOS-HE28. Next base: position 12,565 of record JAEUTB010000030.1, read on the forward strand.
TATCGATACGTTCATCGGTATGCGCGTTCCTTCTTGTATCGAACGCTCCACATATCGTGGTTTCGTGGAGCAGAAACAGGCGGTCGTCGAAAACGAGGCGGTTCGGATACTCCAGCGGTGCGAATGTTGTTGAATGAATGCAGGCCACTGTAGACTTCATTCAATAACGGCCCGGAAAAATGAACTGGATCTATCGGTTGGATCTGACCAAACTGCTCTACGGGAACATCATCGTAGCCATCATGCTGGCCGGTGCGCTCCTATCGAACGAATTCTTGATGGAACATCGCGTAGCCGAGCAGCAATACGCCGATTCGTCTGAAGTGCCGTGCAACCGCGTGGCTTTGGTCCTGGGCACCTTGCCCGTGGCGCGGGATGGCAGCCCGAATCCGTTCTTCCGTGATCGTATGTTGGCGGCTGCCGATCTGTATTGTTCGGGCAAGGTCCAACAGCTGCTCCTGAGTGGCGCTCAGAACAGCTGGGGCTACAACGAACCAGAGGAAATGCGCCAAGCGCTCTTGGGGTTGGGAGTTCCGGCGGAAGCGATGATCCTGGACCGCGAGGGCATCAACACCTACACCTCCATCACCCGGACCAAGGAGGTCTTCGGGTTCGAGCGCTTCACGATCGTGAGCCAGGCCTACCACAACGTCCGGGCCTTGTTCATCGCTGAAGAACTCGGAGCGAAGGCCATCGGGTTCAACGCGAAGGACCTCCCTCCAATTCGTGCAAAACGCTCATGGCTGCGCGAACGCGGCTCACGCGTGAAGATGTGGTTCGACCTGCTCGGTTGAACTTCCGATCAGATCCCGAACTCCACCTGGAACATGGCTGTCCAAGCATTGCCTGAAGCATCCAAGGCCATATCACCTCGAAGCCACCGATAACCCGCATAGGTCTGCAGCTTGATCCGATGCCCATTGAGGTATCTGGTCACACCCAACAGGCACTCTTCAGTGACATTGGAAAGAAAGGCTGTGTTGCTGGCGGGTCTGATCGACGTATAGCGTCCCGCGACCTCGAACTTGCTTCGGAAGAATTTGCTCAGCTGTAAGTTCAACCCTTGACCTGTGGGCACGAAACGGACCGCCCCTTCCGCATTGGTGGTGATCGGATCATCACATTGGCGGTCGAAGAACTCGCTGGAGAGCGCCCAACCTTGGTACTTCAGCACCAGATCCGCGATCGCGGTCGTGAACGTCCGGCTCGCGTACAGTTCGTTACCGAGCTGGCCGCCGGTGCGGTAAGCCCGATCATTGAAATGGTACGTGGCGCCAAAGGACAGCTTGGGACGCGGCTCGAATTCCAGGTCACCTTCGGAATAGTCACCCTTGTTGGTGAACTTTCCAAAAGGCAGCCATTCCAAACGACCTGTGTAACCCATGCCGGAATTGCCCGGTGAAGCACCCCGACCATCACCGGTCGACAATGCGCCTTTCAGCTGGATCTCTTGCGTCGCGATGGGGATGGTCCAATAGCCGAACACGCCATAGTCCCGATCAAGCGTGAACGTGCCGTTGGCGATGGAGCGATCGGGGAACTGCTGGTTCCCGCTGGAGATGACCCGTTGGCGGTTGCCGGGAAGTTTCGATTGGCCGACACCGATGTACACCCTTTCGTTGAAATGGTAGTACACCATGGCGTCGCGCACCGGCTGCGCTACCGTACCGCCGCCGTCCAAGTCCAGATCGGCGCGGGAAAAGTTCAGTTGGATGTAGTACTGCAATCGCCGTTGCAGCACGAAACCATCCAATCGCAGGCGAAGTCGACGGACACGGGCATCGATGGTCCGCGCGCTCAGGTCCTCCCCGCTCACGGTGGTGAAGCCGAGGCGGTTCTGCATGCGGAAGCGCAGATTCAGCAAGAAGAGCGAGTCCTTGCTGATGGAGATACCATCCTTCACCTCGATCAACGCCCGTTCATCCAGTTCGTTCTGTGCATGGATGCAGGTTGATAAACCGAACACCGCCAGGAAGAACAGGGTTAACCGTGTGGTCATCTTGGCACAAAGAATGCGACCTTTTCCGGAACCGCATAACCCGTCATATAGAGGGATGCGATCGTTGGAACACGATGAGGTCGTTGGCGGGGATGGAGTCCAGTCCCAAGGTCCGCATCATGGTGATGACCTGCCCCCGGTGCTGGGTACCATGGTTGAAGCAGTGAAGTACCATCTGCCATCGCACCTGCTCATGACGGTTACCGCGGAGATCGTGGTAGGCTGCGGTGGACAGAAGCCAGGCCTCGTCCGCTTTGCGCAGCAGGTCCTCGAGCTTGGCGGAGTAGGTCAATAGGGTGGCGATGTCCCGGTCCTGTTCCGCTGGCCAGGGCACCGGGGCAATGCCTTCAAGCCGGTGCATCCAAGCGTTCTCAGCGTCGCGGATGTGCAGGAGCGTATCGCGCAAGGTGGGGAAACTGCTCGCCACGGGTCGGTCTAGCAAGGCTTCCGGCTCGGTCTGCAAGCGTTCCACGAACCGGGTGTTGGCCCAGCGGTTGTAACCGGCTAATTGCTCGATAAGGGGTTTGATGGTCATGGGAGGTGGATAACCTTGTTAAAAATAGGTTGAGGGGGTTCATCGATCACCGATCGCGATCCGTCGAACTTCGCAGGAACGTAGAGAGACCATGATCGCAACGCTGTTCGGCAAGAAGAAGATCTCGGAGGAGAAGTTGGCCAACGTGTTCGTGAACGCCGTGCTGGAGCTGACGGAACAGGGTTTCCCCGCGGTGGCGGCGGAGATCAACGAATCGCCCGAGTTCCAAGCACCGCCCAACCTATCGGAAACGGACGACAATGCGTTCGCGTTGATCGTGCTGGCCGCGAACCTCATGGAAGCCCAGCGCATACTCGGTCCTGGGGTGGACAAGCGCGTAGCCTCACTGGCCATGTCGAAATTCGCGCAGGCCACAGGGATCTCCGTGCCCGACCTCGAGCGCGAAGTGCGCACCCTGCAAAGCCAGATGGAGCGCCTGAACTTCCCGAGCAAGAACACGGTGTACGCCATGGGCAAGGTGCTCTTCCACCGGTACGACCTGTTCTGTTTTCAGGACAGTTACTTCCGTGAGATGAAGGCGCCCAACCCGATCATCCTGAAACGCCTCAACGGCCTGATGGGCTACTTCATCTGGAATTGGCGCGAGGTGAACGAGCAGTACCGCATCGTCTGACCTCCAATCAGACCATCAATGCAGAAAGCGCCCCGTAAGGCGCTTTCTCATTTCTAGGAGATCTTCAATTGCTCCACGGCCATGCCGACGATCTCTTCGCCGATGGCCAAGGCGGCCGTCGCTGCCGGCGATGGAGCATTGAGCACGTGGATGTGCCTTCCACGCGTTTCGATACGGAAGTCGTCGACCATGTTGCCATCGGTCGCGAGCAGCATGGCGCGCACGCCCGCACGGCCAGGCTTCAGATCGTCCATGGTGAGCGAGGGGATCAAGCGCTGCAGGGTGCGCAGGAAAAGGCGCTTGCTGAAAGCCCGGCGGTATTCGTTGATGCCGTAGCTCATGTTGTTGAAGAACAGCTTCCAGGTGCCACCATAGGAAAGCGCGTCCATGGTGTCCTTCAGATCGAAGTCGGTCTTGCCATACCCTTCGCGTTTGAAGGTGAACACGGCGTTCGGTCCGCACTCGATGCTGCCATCGGTCATCCGCGTAAAGTGTACGCCGAGGAAGGGGAAGCGCGGATCCGGTACGGGATAGATCAAGTGCTTCACTTTGTGCTTTCCCTGTTCGGTGAGGTCGTAGTAGTCACCACGGAAGCCCACGATCTGCTCCTTCACCTGGGCGCCGTCCTTGCGCGCTAGGCGATCGCTTTGCAACCCACCGCAGAAGACCACGTAGCGAGCGGTGTAGGTGCCTTTGGAAGTGCGCACCACGGTATGCTCACCGGTCTGTTCGGCTCCAAGGAATTCCTCGCCCAAGCTCACCCGGCTGTTGGGCTGGCGACTGGTGGCGATGCTGGCCATCTTCTCGGTAGCGCCACGGAAATCGATGATCCCCGTGCAACCTACCCGTACTCCGGCGATGCCCTCACAGAACGGCTCGATCTCGCGGATCTGCTCCGGCGTTACCCGCTCCATGCCTTCAATGCCGTTCGCGATGCCGGTGTTGTAGATCTTTTCCAACCGGGGCAACTCCTCCTTGTCGGTAGCCACGATGAGCTTGCCGCACACATCGTGCTTGACGCCGTGTTCCTTGGCGAAGGCCACCAATTCGCGGCGACCGGTGACACAATTGCGGGCTTTATAGCTCCCTGGCTTGTAGTAGATGCCGCTGTGGATGACACCACTGTTGTGGCCGGTCTGGTGGTCGGCGAGCGCTTTTTCCTTTTCGAGCAGCAGGATCCGCAGGTCTGGGAACCGTGCCTGCATCTTGTACAAGGTGGCCGCACCCACGATGCCACCGCCCACGATCACCACATCCCAGTTCGCTTGTTCGCTCATCGCAACCGTTTACGGCCGCGAAGGTACTGGGCAGGGTCCGATAAGCCGGCCGCCAGGTAGGCGTGGCTCGTCATTCCTCGGCCTGCACCACGGGCACTTCCCGGGAGGGCACCATGAAGAGCAGGATCAAGCCCACGACGAAGAAGCTGCCGATGATCACCACGGTATTGCGCAGGTCGCCGGTGAGTTGGTACACCAGGCCGTAAGCGAAGGTGCCCAGCACGGTGCTGAGGTAGTAGCTCACATCGTAGAACGAGAAGTACGAAGCGTGGTCGATGGTCTCCGGCAAGAACTTGGAGTAGGTGCTGCGCGAAAGGGCCTGGCTGCCGCCCATCACCAGCCCTACGCCGCTGGCGAGCAGGTAGAACTCGGTGGCCCACTGGATCGTGTACGCACCCACGCACAATAGGATCCACGCCGAAGCCCCGATCATGAGCGCGCCGATGTTGCCGAACCGCTTGCTGAGCCAGACGAAGAGGAAAGCACCTACCACTGCCACCAGTTGGATCAACAGGATGCTCAGGATCAGGCTGGCATCACCGATGGGTACCACGGCACCGGACGCATCCACCTCCTTGATCTCCTCCTTGGCATAGGTCACCGCGAGGTACATGACCGTCTGGATGCCCATGTTGAGCACGAAGAAGGCCATGAGGTAGCTGTTCAGGCGCTTGGTGCTCTGGAGTTCCTTCCAGGTCTTGCGCAGTTCGCGGTACCCATTGGCGATGATGTTGCCCTCTGGTCGACGGCCGTATTGATCATCCGGCAGCACGCGGAACGCCAATTGGGCGAAGCCTGCCCACCACAACCCTACCGTGACGAAAGCGATCCGTGCCGGCACGTCGGTGATGGTGTGGCCGAAAAGTGTCATCTCATTGGCAAGCCCGAAGAGCTCGGGGTTCATCACCATGGCCAGGTTGAGGACGAGAAGGAGCACACTGCCGAGGTAGCCCATGGTGTAACCACGTGCGCTGATCCGATCATGGTCCTTCCTTTCGGCGATCTCGGGCAGGAAGGCATCGTAGAAGACCAAGCTGCCGCTGAAGCCGGCACAGGCCAGCATCACCAGCACCAAGCCTGTCCACAGGTTGTCCAGGCTGAAGAAGAAGAGCCCGGCACAACTGGCAGCACCGATATAGCAGAAGATCTTCAGGAACGCCTTCTTCTGTCCCGTACTATCCGCGATGCCACTGAGGATGGGCGAGATCAGCGCGATGAGCAGGAAGCCGGCCGAAAGCGCGTAGGAATAGAGCGATGCGGAAGGCAGACCATACCGGGCCAGCACCTGATCATCACCGCCACGATGGGTCACCGAAGCGTAGAAGATCGGGAAGACCGCACTGGTGATGGTGAGCGAATAGACCGAGTTGGCCCAATCGTACATCGTCCACCCGCGGATGATCCGCTTATCGCCGATGACAGCGGATGGCCCAGAAGCTTGTTGGTGGGATGACATGTGGCCCGGACGAAGGTGCTATCGAACCTCGGCGCGTTCCACCTATTTCATCACCTCCACTTCCACGCGGCGGTTCTTGCTCATTCCGATATCGGTGCCGCTGGTATCCACGGGTTCATCTCCTGACTTCGCTTCCACGGTGATGCGTGCGGCATCGATGCCTGCCTCCACCAGCGCGTCCTTCACTGCTTCGGCACGCTCCTTCGAAAGCGTCAACAGGTCGGGACGCACGCGGGTGCGTTCCACCTCCGTCGCATCCATGTGGCCGATGAGCTTCACCTTCACGGTGGCATCCTCCTTCAAACTGCCCACCATGTCGTTCAGCCAATTCTCCATGCTGGTATCGAAGCTGCGCTGGAACCGTTTGAAGTAGAACACCTGCTGGTCCACCTTCTCCGCGGGCTTCAGATTGGGATTGATGGCCCCTTTGCGGCTGAAGATGAATTCGCTTTCGGCCTTGTCCAACTGCTCGCACGTGCATTGGCCGCGATCCTTGATGGGATAAAGCTCCACGTTGTCCACGTAGTAGTAGGCGCTGAACACCTGCGGACGGCTCTCACCGCGTGGGCGTTTGGTCTTGGCGTTCGGAGTCTTCTCGTTCGCGGCGAAGTTGCCGATCACCAGGTATTGCTCGAATCCGTCGGCTTGGTACACACCACATACCCCCTGCCAGCTGAACATATCGTCGTAGATCTTCGTGCGCAGGTTGGGCACCTTCACATCGAAGGTCAGGTTGCTTTCGTCATCCTTCTCGATCTTCTGTTTGCCGATGTAGGCACCCAGTTCTGCGGTGGCGTACTTGCTCAGGTCACCTAGGCTCACATAGTACCGCACGCAGTAGAGCGAGTCCTTCTTCATCTGCTTGGTAAGCTTCGTTTGCAGGTAGGACCGAGGCTCCTTGTTCTGGTAGCTCCACCAGCGCAAACCGGCGTAGTTGGAGCCGCTCAACGCGGTCTGCTCACCACCCAGGTTCTTCGGCGAGGACACGTTGGATTCCACGGGTGCGCTTTCGCTGAAGAGATCGGCGGCTCGTTTCGTCGGACTTCCCCAGCCCGTGGCGTAAAGGATGCCACCGGCGCGTTTCAACTTCTTGCCTTCCACGGTCTCGAAATCGCCATTGGGGACCCAGTTCCGATCGTGATCGAACTTGTCTTGAGCTTGCATGGAGAACGCCGCCAGCACGGAGAGGGACAGTAGGAACGTACGCATGGTGTTGAGGATGGCTTTTCGGCCGGGGTGGCAATTTAACGCACTGGCGGCCAAGCTACCAGATCAGACCAAGACCATGCCAGGAAAAGAAAAGAGCGGGAATGACCCCGCTCTCCAAGGATCTCTTTGCGTTGACCTGCTAGAACATGTAGGCGGCGCGCAAGCCCAGGTACGAGCTGCTGCTACCGGAGGTGGTCACCACCTGGTACCGAAGCCCAAGGTCGATGTTCTCCGCAACGACATAGCCGATGCCGGGTGCGAAACTGAAGTTGGTTTCGGAGAACTTCTGCTCAGGCGTCGTTACAGGAAAGCCGAACACCGAAGTGGTGGTCGCCGGTATCTTGTAAGAGATGTGGTGGATACCGAGGAGTGCGGCGAGGTAAACACCTTCTTGATCACCGGTGAGGTAGTACTTGCCCCCGACTTGAACAGGGATCATACCCCAGTTGCCACCTTCGATGGTGACGAGACCGGCGTTGATGTCCTTGCCCGGGAAAAGGAGGTATCCGGCCTGAGCGATGACCGCTACTTGGTCCATCACCGGCATTTCGTAACCCACGGTGGCACCAAAACCGAACGATGTCGCATCGCTCAAGTCACCAACCGGTACTGCGAGTTCGACACCCAAGGAAGGGCGGCCATCTTGTGCGGACAGGGTGCAGACCGCGATGAGGGCGGCGCTGGCGAGAAGTGTGCGTTTCATGTCTTGTTGAAGATTTAGGGTTTGATCAAGAGCGCTGCTGTGCCCGGATGATGTTCAGCGCGCCACCTGCCTTGAACCATTCGATCTGCTGGGCATTGTAGGTGTGGTTCACCTGAATGGTGTCCTTCGATCCATCCTTGTGGTTCAGCACCAGCGTGAGGGGCTTGCCGGGTGCGAAGGCCGTAAGGTCCGTGAAGTCGATGCGATCATCCTCCTGGATCTTCTCGTAATCGGCTTCGTTGCTGAAAGTGAGGGCGAGCATGCCCTGCTTCTTCAGGTTGGTCTCGTGGATGCGGGCGAAGCTCTTCACCAGGACGGCTTTCACACCGAGGTGGCGCGGCTGCATGGCGGCGTGTTCGCGGCTGCTGCCCTCGCCGTAGTTCTGGTCGCCCACCACGATGCTGGGCACACCAGCGGCTTTGTAAGCGCGCTGCGTGGCCGGCACAGGGCCGTAGCTACCGTCGAGTTGGCTCTTCACCTCGTTGGCCTTTCCGTTGAAGTAGTTCGTAGCCCCGATCAGCGTGTTGTTGCTGATGTTGTCCAAGTGGCCACGGTACTTGAGCCAGGTGCCGGCCATGCTGATGTGGTCCGTGGTGCATTTGCCCTTGGCTTTGATCAACACCACCGCGCCGGCGATGTTCTTGCCATCCCACGCTGGGAATGGTTCCAGGAGTTGCAGACGCTCGCTATCGGGCTTCACCACCACTTGCACGGTGCTTCCATCCGCGGCGGGTGCGATGAAACCCGCGTCCTCCACGGCGAACCCTTTCGGCGGTAGCTCGATGCCCTTCGGCTCGTCCAGCTTCACCTTTTTTCCTTCTTCGTTGACCAATTCATCGGTCATGGGGTTGAAGGTGAGATCGCCTGCGATGGCCATGGCGGTCACGATCTCCGGACTGGCCACGAAAGCGTGGGTGTTCGGGTTGCCGTCGTTGCGCGCAGCGAAGTTGCGGTTGAACGAGGTGATGATCGAGTTCTTGCGGTTCGGATCATTGCTGTGGCGCGCCCACTGACCGATGCACGGTCCGCAGGCATTCGCCATCACCACACCCCCCATGGTATCGAAGGTCTTCAGAAGACCATCGCGCTCGGCGGTATAGCGCACCACTTCGCTGCCCGGAGTGATGGTGAACTCGCTCTTCGCCTTCAACTTC
>JAEUTB010000044.1 GCA_016787995.1 Flavobacteriales bacterium
TCGGCTTCGAGGTGGATCGCAAGAACATCAAGCTGAAAGGTGATGCCATCAAGTCCCTCGGCAAATACGAGGCTGAAGTGGTGTTCCACCGCGATGTGATCAAGACCATCCCCTTCGAGGTGGTGGAGGAGTGATCGCGCAGCAAGTGAACTAGAAGAAGGGTCCGCCGTATGGTGGACCCTTTTTCGTTGCTGTCGTTCTGGAATCCGACCTTCGCTCGGCATGCCCACCATCAGCCACATCGCCCTTTTCCCCCTCAGCATCCCGCTGAAAGCACCGTTTGTTACCTCGCTAGGTGCGCTGGAAGCGGTGGAAAGCGTGATCGTTCGCATCACCACGCAGGATGGTCTTGTCGGCTGGGGCGAATGCAATCCGTTCTGGTCCATCAACGGCGAAACGCAGGAGACCTGTTTGGCCGTTGGGAAGCACATCGCTCGCATCTTGATCGGGCATGACGCCACCGATATCGAGGGCCTCCACACGCGCATGGACCGCTTGATCTTCGCCAACAACAGCATCAAGAGCGCCTTCGACATCGCCTGTCACGATATCGCCGCGCAAGACGCTGGACTGCCGTTGTTCCGGTTCCTGGGTGGAACAGCGAACAGAACGTTGACCACGGACTACACTGTGAGCCTCGGCACGAAGGAGAAGATGGCCGCCGATGCTATGACCATCGTGCAGAATGGTTTCCAAGTGATCAAGGTGAAGCTCGGCGGTGGCCCGCAGGAAGACATTGAACGCATCCACGCCATTCGTGAAGCGATCGGATCAGAAGTGCCGTTGCGCATCGATGCCAACCAAGGCTGGTCTCCGGAACAAGCTATCGTGGTGCTGAATGCACTGGGCGATGCGAACATCCAACATTGTGAAGAACCCATTCCGCGCTGGCAGTTCATGGAGTTGTGCCGGGTGAAGGAGGCTTCACCGATCCCGATCATGGCGGACGAGAGCTGCTGCGACCACCACGATGCCGAACGCTTGATAGCACTCGGTGCCTGTCAACGCTTCAACATCAAACTCGGGAAGAGCGGTGGTCTGTTCAAAGCGAGGAAGATCATCGCATTGGCCGAAGCAGCCGGTACGGAGGTGCAGATCGGTGGCTTCCTGGAGTCGCGCCTGGCGTGGACCGCAGCAGCGCAGCTGGCGTTGACCAGTGACGCTGTGCGCTATTGCGACATGGATACACCGCTCATGTTCACCGCCGATCCCGTCGTGGGCGGACTTGAATATGGAATGGGAGGTTCGATCACTGTTCCTACAACGATCGGTATGGGCGCTTCGATCGACCACAGGTTCCTGGGTGAAGCCATCGAAGTGCGCTGATCCTACATCAGGATGTGGTTAACCGGTTGCAAGGGTTTCGGGACGTCCGACTCACCTAGCATCTCGCGCAGGTCGATCTCGATGCTGCGTGTCATGGCCGTGATGGGCACATCGTTCGCGCTGCCCTCGAAGGGGTTCTCGGTGCTCTCGCCAATGCGTTCCATCATCATGAACACCCACGCCACCAAGGCCGTGAACGGTATGGTGAGCCACACGAAACCCTCACCCAGCTTGGCGAACTCGCCCAGCATGCCGAACGGCACCAGGGTGTTGAACAACCGCACGAACATCAGGTTCAACGTGGCATATTGCCGCGGATAGGGGAAGTTCTTGATCCGTTCGCACTTCCCTTGCTGGCCGTAGAGGTCCACCAACATGTTCTGCATCTCCACGTGCCTTAGCTCATGGAGCAAGCCTTGTGCATGCAGCTCCCGAAGGTCCTTGGATTGTTGCGCGATCAATTGGGTGGCCACATTGCTTTTGCCGGTCACCAGCGCTTTTTCCTCCGCACTGATCAGGCCGCTGAGTGCATCGGCTAGCTTGTTGCCATCCTGTTCATCCACCGGATAGGCTTTCCTGAATTCGCGGTTGTACACCTTGATCATGTGCTCCCAAGCTCGGGGCGCCCGCAACTGGAAGCGCAACGCGTGGAGCCAGGCGATGTGGCGGTGTACGAGCCTGGTGCGGATGCGTTGCAACTCGCCCGGGTCGAAGTCCTTGCCGGCAGCAGGCGTCACGAAATCGATGGCCATGATCGTCCATGATCGGCTGCTGTTGACGATGGCACCATAGATCTGCCGCGCTTCCCACAACCGGTTATAGGTGGCGTTGTTCTTGAAGCCCACGATGAAGGCCACCGCCGTGCCGATCATGGCGATGGGTACCCACGGAATGGTGAGCCATTTCCAACCGAGCAGTTGGTACAGCAGGGTGGGAACGCTGCCAAGGACGAGGTAGAAGAGGATGTCGCGTCGGGTCCAGTACAGGACTTCGCGCAGTTTGAAGCGGCGTCCGGCGTGCATGGGTCAGCTGTTCAAGCGTGTTTCCTCCAGGTCAAGGTTGCTTTCCATCTTTCGGATCACCTCCAGGTCGAAGGTGTGCTCCTTACGCGCACTTTCCAAGGCGCTCCGTTGCAGGCTGATCAAGAGGCGAGCATAGGCCCGGTTCGTGTCATCGTGCTTTTCGGTGTGTTCGGTATCGTGCAGGCTCTCGATGGATCGGAGATAATTCTGCTCCAGGTGTAGGAAGTGCTGCTGGGTGCGTTCGATCTGTGGGGTCTTTTCAGGAATGGTCTCGAGGTGGTCGATCACGGCCCGCACCATGCGGCCCCTAAGAAGAAGCTCCTGTTCTTCCTCCGGCTTGCGTGGATCCACCTCTTGCACTTTCAGCTTACGTACCACCCACGGCAAGGTAAGGCCTTGGCCCACCAAGGTCACCAGGATCACCACGAAGGTGATCACAAGGATGGTGGCGCGATGCGGGAACGGATCGCCGTTGGGCAGTTCGTTCGGGATGGAGAGCGCCGAAGCCAGGGACACCACCCCGCGCATACCTGCCCAACTCAATACCGTGGGTAGGCGCCATCCGGGGCTCGGCTCGCGGCGGCGGATGCTCGGGAAGAGCAGCCGCGGTACGTGCGCGGCGGGATACATCCACACGAAACGGATCGCGATGACGAGCGCGCTCACCACCAGTCCGTAAAGGATGGCCTCGCTCAACGCGTGCGGATCCATATCGCCGACGATGTCCGGTAGCTCCAGGCCGATCAGGATGAAGACCAGTCCGTTCAACATGAAGATCAAGGTGGACCACACGTTATAGGCCTGCACGCGTGACCGATGATCCAGGAAGGCATGTGAGCGGTAACTCAAGAACAGCCCCCCGCTCACCACCGCCAACACGCCGGAGGCATGGAACTCCTCCGCGATGATGTACATGAGGTAGGGGGACATCAACGTCATGGCCGTATCGATGCTCGCAGTGGTGGGCAGGGTGCGGTGGAGGAGATAGATCACGCCCCCGAGGGCCAGACCCGCTGCGATGCCTCCCAGGGACACGATGAAGAATTGTTGCACGGCCAGGTGCGGAGTGAAATGCCCGGTCATCACCGCTGCCAGGGCGAAGCGGAAGACGATCAGGCTGCTGGCATCGTTCACCAGGCTTTCTCCTTCAAGGATCGTGGTTGCTCTTTTCGGGATATGCACGCCCTTGAGCACCGAGGTGGCCGCCACCGCGTCGGGCGGGCTGATGATGCCACCGAGCAGGAAGCCCAGACCCAACGTGAAGCCGGGAATGAGCCAGGTGGTGAAGTATCCCACCACCAAGGAGGTGAAGAAAACCAGTCCGAACGCGAGCATGCTGATGCTCCTTCTCCATCGCCAGAACTCGCGCCAAGAGGTGAACCAGGCCGCCTCGTAGAGCAGGGGAGGGAGGAAGATGAGGAAGATGAGTTCCGGATCCACCCGTACGTGAGGGATACCCGGGATGAAGGCGATCCCGAGTCCGCCCAATACCAGCAGGATGGGATAGGCGATCCGCAGTTTCGGGCTCAGCAAGGTGAACAAGGAGACCGCGAAGAGCAGGCCGATGACGAGAAGCAGGTCGTGGTGCATGCAGCGTAGGGCGGAGCGGGGTTGAAGATGCAACCAGTTCCGGGATGAACATCACATGGTGTGAAGAACGCTGGTCAAACTCGCCTCCATGGCTTAATTTCGCACCGCAATGCGCCGCTCCTTCGCCGCCTCGGTGATCGTGGTGCTGGGTCTTGTTCACCTGGCGCCTCTGGCGGTGCTGATCCAATTCCATGTGGACCGTGCGTACATCGAGCGCGAGCTTTGTGTGCAGCGCGAGGTGATGGCCGAAATGCGGACCTGCCATGGCGAATGTCAGTTGAGCAAGCGCTTCCGGGCCTTGGAGCAACAGGCGAGCGACGAATTCCCCATGGAGCGCATCGAGACCCGCTTCGATCCCAAGACCCCGTTCCCGGAAGAAGTGAATGTCATGGCGCCTAGCGCTGGGCGCACGCACCATCCGGTGCTGGTAGAGTTCCCGCTAGATCGGGAGGTGTACACCGCGGAGCCGGTGCCCTGGTGCTGACGTGATAGCCTGCCTCCCTATCCGCCGTACGGTGGACCGGACGCTGGCATCGGTCGGATATTCCACTCAACCATAATGATCAGAATCCTGGCTGCATGGCTTTGGCTGTGCTTGCCCCTTGCCGCATCGGCCTGTGACGTATGCGGCATCTTCCTCGGTGTGCAGCCCAACGAGCGGCGCAACACCATCGGCTTGTTTTACCGGAGCAGGTTCATGGAGGGCTCCACCCAGATCCCGGAGACCTCCTTCCTGATCCCCAAACACGGGTCCCATGTACCCGTGGGCGTGGCCTCGCGCACCGTACCCATGGTGGAGACCGTGAACGTGGCTGAGCTCCGGGCCGACCTTCGATTGAGCGATCGGGTGTTCCTGCTGGCCAGTTTGCCGCTCACGAACACCTACCGCAGCGTGAACAACTATCAGGTGCTGGACGCTTATGGCATGGGCGATGCCTTTGCCATGGTCCGGTACCAAATGGTGAACACCCGTTGCGACGAGCGGGAACCCCTTTTCATTCACCGATTCCTTGTTGGAGCCGGGGTGAAGATCCCGCTCGGGCGCAACGACCTGCGGATCGATGATGAATTGGTGAGCCCTGATGTGCAATTGGGCACGGGCTCGTGGGACGGGTTGGCTTCGTTGGAATATTCCGTGCGCCGTGGACGTACGGCCGGTGGCATCAGTGTTCTGGGGCGCTTCAACAGTGCCAATGCCAACGACTATCAACTCGGTCATGGTGTCAGCACCACGGCCGAGGTCTTCCACCGGATCGGTAACGACACCTTGAGTTTCGCTCCCGCCATCGGTGGCTACGCCGAATGGATGGACCATGACCGGGTGAGCGGCGTATCCGATACCGGCACCGGCGGCACCACCGTGTTCAGCCATACAGGGCTGCGCGCCTGGTGGAACCGGTTCTCCTTTTCCGCATACTACCAGCATGCCCTGCTGAACAACGAGGGCGAACACATCACCCCGACCCGGCATCGTATCGTGGTCGGCCTCACGTACAACATCAACAACTGAAGACTTTCAACATGAACAGCAAGAACCTCGCGATCATCGCGACCATGGCACTCGCCACCACCGCTTGTAAGAAGGATGAGGAGGCGCCAAGCCCCTCGAATTCCACACCCACGCCGACTACCGGCACGGTCAATATGGGCTTCAACCTTTTCGTGGGCAACGACGCTCTGGATCTGAACACCCTTTACCAGGATGGAGCTGGACATGCCATCCGTTTCACCAAGGTGAAATTCTACGTGTCCAACGTACAC
>JAEUTB010000074.1 GCA_016787995.1 Flavobacteriales bacterium
GAACCACTGCGGAAGGAGAAGTCCGAAACCGTAAACACCTGCTGTCATGAACTGGCTTGTCGACCTGCACGACTCCCTCTATGCCCAAATGGGGAGTGCCCTGTATTATGCCATTGGGTTCATCACCATCATCGCCTTGCTCGCGCAATGGCGTTTGTATGAAAAGTGTCGGCTGCCCGGCATGGCCGCTTTCGTGCCGGTCTGGAACGTGATCGTCTTCCTGAAGATCGTAGGACGCCCGGCGAGCGATGGTTGGAAGTTCCTCATTCCGGTCTATGGCCAACTGTACTTCCTTCCCAAGGTGTGGATCGAAGTGGTACAATGCTTCGGAAAACGAAGCTTGCTCGATTACGTGCTCGTGTTCTTGCTGAATGGCTTGTACATCCTCAATCTCGCCATGGACGATGATGCCCAGTACCTCGGCCCGCTCTATGGTCAGCAAGAGCCCCCCAAGCCCACCAAACTCACTCCGCGCCCCATGATGGCGTGATCCCATTCGATACTCGCTCTCCCGAGATCATTCCGTAAGGCCCTGGCGCAAGCCGGGGCTTTTGCGTTGATGGGCGAAGTACCGGCCCTACGACTTTATTGCAACCCTGTTGCATTATTGATGAAAATGCTATTATTGCAACTTATTTGCGTTATATGCGCCACCGTTCCTCCCCACCCCGACTTCCAGTCACCGTTCTCTCCGGCTTCCTTGGTGCCGGCAAGACCACCGTGCTCAACCACGTGCTGCACAACAAGCAAGGGCTGCGTGTAGCGGTGATCGTGAACGATATGAGCGAGGTGAACATCGATGCCCAGCTGGTGGAGAACAGCGGTGCGCTCAGCCGCACCGAAGAGAAGCTCGTGGAGATGAGCAACGGTTGCATCTGCTGCACCCTGCGCGAGGACCTGATGGTGGAGGTGGAACGCCTGGCCAAGGAAGGCCGTTTCGACCACCTGCTTATCGAAAGCACCGGTATCAGCGAACCTGTGCCTGTGGCTCAGACCTTCAGTTTCGTGAGCGAAGAAAGCGGCATCGACCTGGGTCGCTTCGCCTACATCGATACCATGGTCACCGTGGTGGACAGCTACAACTTCTTCCGTGACTTCTGCAGCAGCGATCGCTTGGTGGACCGCGAACTCACCAACATGGAAGGCGACCACCGCACCATCGTGAACCTGCTGGTCGACCAGGTGGAATTCGCGAACGTGATCGTGCTGAACAAGACCGATCTGGCCACGCCCGAAATGATGGGCACGTTGGAAGGCACGTTGCGCAAGCTGAACCCCGGCGCGCGCATCATCCGAAGCGAACTGGGTCGCATCGACCCCACATCGATCCTTGGCACCGGGCTCTTCAACATGGAGGAGGCAGAAAGTAGCGCAGGCTGGAAGAAGGAACTGGAGGGTGGCGTACACACGCCCGAGACCGAGGAGTATGGCATCCGCAGCTTCGTGTTCCGCGATCAACGTCCCTTTCATCCGCAGCGCTTCTGGACGTGGCTCTCGCAGCACTTCCCCACCACCATCATCCGCAGTAAAGGCATGTTCTGGCTTGCCTCGCGCGGGCAACAAGCGTTGAACTGGAGCCAGGCCGGTGGCAGCTTGAAGGCAGACGGTGCGGGTGTATGGTGGAGCAGCATGTCCTTTGGCCAGCGCATCCGCTATGCCAGCTTTGTGGAGCACAAGGACGCCATTGAAGCACGCTGGCACCCCGTCTTCGGCGATCGTCAGAACGAACTGGTCTTCATCGGTCAGGAGATGAACGAGGCCCAGATCCGCACTGCATTGGTGCAATGCCTTTGCAACGAAGCCGAGATCGCAGCATGGAAGGCCGGACGCTTTCCCAAGACCGACGAATGGCCGATCCCGGAAATGGAGCCCGAAGCCGTTGACGGCCATTAGCGAACACCATGCAGCGAAGGACCTTCATCAAAAGCGGATCTTTAGCACTATTTGCAAACGCCACAACAGGTGTCACCGGCATGAACCTGAACCGCACCGACCTATACGACGTCATCATCATCGGAGGCAGCTATAGCGGCCTTAGCGCCGCGCTTGCCTTGGGTCGTGCCCGCCGCAGCGTACTGGTCATCGATGCCAACGAACCCTGCAATGCACGGGTGCCCCATTCCCACAACCTGCTCTCTCACGATGGAGTGCCACCACATGTATTGAGATCCATGGCCCGTGCGGATGTGGCGAAGTACCCTACTGTACAGTTCTACGACGGACGAGCAGAAGAGCTCGGTGGAACGAACGGCTCCTTTGCCGTGCGCACTGCTGAAGGCCTTACGCACCGGGGCCGCAAACTCCTACTGGCACTTGGTGTCCGCGATGAACTGCCCCCGATCAATGGCCTTGCTGAATGTTGGGGTATCTCCGCTGCTGCTTGCCCCTTCTGCCATGGCTATGAAGTGCGCGATCAGCGGTTGGTCGTGATCGGCAACACACCGGAAACCGTACACTACGCCATGCTCATCCACAACTGGAGCGACCGCGTTACGGTCTGCACGAATGGACCATCGGAGCAGGACGTTGAGCAACTCAGCGCACTCCGACGGAAGGGCATCACGGTGGTCGAAACCCCGATCAGCGAAGTCTTGCACGACCAAGGCCAAGTGAAGGGCTTGGCTTTCGCAGATGGTAGTCGACAGGAGGTGGATACCCTCTTCCTCCGCTCCACGACCACCGTGCCCGAAGCGATCACGGCCTTGCTTGGGGTGGAGCTTACGGAGTTGGGACTTTTGAAGGTGGATCATATGCAACACACCAACGTGGCCGGGGTTTTCGCAAGTGGTGACTGCACCACGCCGATGCGCTCATTGACCACTGCAATGGCCACCGGCACCCTGGCCGGGGCTAGTATCACTCATGCTCTGATGAACACATGAGCTGTGGCTGGACAGGGAGAACGCAGTACTTCCAGAACTATTGGCCCAACAACTCCGCCGCCTTCTTCAGCGCTTCGGCCATGCCACCGGGCTCCTTGCCGCCGGCCGTTGCGAAGTCAGGCTGGCCACCGCCGCCGCCCTTGATCAGCGGGCCGAGCACTTTGATGAGCTCACCAGCTTTCAGGCCCGAAGCCTCCATGAAGGTCTTGCCTAATGACACGGCCAACATGGGCTTGCCATCGACAACTGAGCCAGCAATGAAGCCCAGATCGGGGTGTTGTTCGCGTAGCTGGTAACCGAGGTCCTTCAGGCTTTGCGCATCAAGGTCAAGGCGCTCCACGAGGAACTTCACGCCCTTGCTGTTCGCCTGCGCTTTTGCGGGTAGTGATGTCGCCAGGGCCTTCACCTTCTCCTTGGCGAACTTCTCCAACTCCTTGCCCATGGCGGTGTGCTGCTCCATGAGCTTCTCTACGGCCTGAACGATATCCGCTGGATTCTTCAGCAGGGCGTTGAGGGCGTCGAGCTTGGCCAACTTCTCGTTGATCATGCGCTCGGCCTCCACGCTGGTGATGGCCTCGATCCGGCGGATGCCCGCGGCCAATGCGCTCTCGCTCACGATGCGGAAGGGACCGATGACACCGGTGCGCGGCACGTGCGTACCACCGCATAGTTCCACGCTGGGGCCGAACCTCACCACGCGCACGTTGTCGCCGTACTTCTCGCCGAAAAGCGCCATGGCGCCCATGGCCTTCGCCTCCGCGATGGGCACGTTGCGCTTGTCCTCGAAGACGATGTCGTCGGTGATCATGGCGTTCACCTCGCGCTCGATGGTGGCCAGCTCCTCGGGCGTCACCTTGGCGAAGTGGCTGATGTCAAAGCGCAGGCGGTCGGGTGCCACCAGCGAGCCCTTCTGCTCTACGTGCGTGCCCAGGTGTTTGCGTAGTACGTGATGCAGCAGGTGCGTGGCCGTATGGTTGCGCGCGGTGAGGGCGCGGCGTTGCGTGTTCACCTGCGCGGTGAGCGGCTTGCTCACGTCCTTGGGCAGCTCCTTGGTGAAGTGGACGATCAGCTGGTTCTCGCGCTTGGTGTCGATCACCTCCACCTGGTCCGCGCCTTGGATCAGCCAACCTTGATCGCCCACCTGGCCACCGCCTTCGGCGTAGAACGGCGTGCGGTCGAGCACGAGCTGGAACTGGTCGCCGCCTTTCCCGCTGACCTTACGGTAGCGCAGGATGCGGGCCTCGGTGCCGAGCTCATCGTAACCGATGAACGCGGTCTCGCCCTTGCCGAGCTCCACCCAATCGCCGGTAGTGACGGCGGTGGCGGCGCGTGAACGCTCCTTTTGCTTCTGCAGCTCGGCCTCGAAGCCCTTCATGTCCACGTCCATCTTCTGCTCGCGCGCCATGAGCTGCGTGAGGTCGATGGGGAAGCCATAAGTGTCGAAGAGCTCGAAGGCGCGGTCGCCAGCGAGGGTTCCTTTCGACTCGGCGAGGGCCTGCTCCAAGCGCTTGGTGCCTTGTTCCAACGTGCGCAGGAAGGCCTTCTCCTCCTCCTGCATTACGCTCTCGATCAGGTGCTGCTGTTTGCGCAGCTCGGGGAACTGGTCGCCCATCTGATCGGCCAGTGTCTTCACCAACTCGTGCATGAAGGGCTCATTGAAGCCGAGGAAGCTGTAGCCGTAACGAACCGCACGGCGCAGGATGCGGCGGATCACGTAGCCCGCGCCGGTGTTGCTGGGCAGCTGCCCGTCGGCGATGGCGAAGCTGATGGCGCGCAGGTGGTCGGCGATCACGCGCATGGCGATGTCGGCCTTCTCGTCCTTGCCGTACTCTTTGCCGCAGCGCTTCGCGATCGCCTGGATCAGCGGCTGGAACACATCGGTGTCGTAGTTGCTGCGCTTGCCCTGCAGCACCATGCACAGGCGCTCGAAGCCCATGCCGGTGTCCACATGCTGTGCTGGAAGCGTCACGAGCGAGCCATCGGCCTTGCGCTCGAACTGCATGAACACATTGTTCCAGATCTCGATCACCTGCGGGTGGTCGTTGTTCACCAATTCGCGACCTGACTTGGCGGCCTTCTCTTCGGCCGTTCTTACGTCCACGTGGATCTCGGTACACGGTCCGCAGGGACCGGTGTCGCCCATCTCCCAGAAGTTGTCCTTGCGGCTGAAGGGCAGGATGCGGTCCTCAGGCATGAACTGCTTCCACAGGTCACGCGTCTCGTTGTCCGCAGGCAACTTGTCCTTCTCATCACCGCCGAAGTAGGTGACATAGATGTTGTTCTTGTCGATGCCGTACACCTCGGTGAGCAGCTCCCAGGCCCATTCGATCGCCTCCTTCTTGAAGTAGTCACCGAAGCTCCAGTTGCCGAGCATCTCGAACATCGTGTGGTGGTAGGTGTCGATGCCCACCTCCTCGAGGTCGTTGTGCTTGCCGGAAACGCGAAGGCATTTCTGGGTGTCGGCGATGCGGGTGTGTTTGGCCTCGCGGTTGCCCAGGAAGAGGTCCTTGAACTGGTTCATGCCCGCGTTGGTGAACATGAGCGTGGGGTCGTCCTTCACGACCATGGGTGCGCTGGGCACGATGGTGTGGCCGTGGCGCGCGAAATGGTCGAGGAACTTCTGGCGGATCTGCTGGCTGGTGAGCATGGCTGGGCGGACTGGCTGTTCCCGCAGTATTGTGTAACGGGTCGCGAAAGTACCGAAGTGCCGTGGTCCGGAAAGCGGATAACACCGGTTACCTTCGCCGTTCCCGGAAGCCATGGCCGAGCAGAAATACCGCTTCAACCCGAAGACGCTCAATTTCGAGCGCATCCGGCTATCCGCCTGGCAGAAGACCAAACGCACGCTGCTGGCGCTAACGCCGGGCCTGCTCGTCGGGATCTTGGGTATTTTCCTGGTCTACCAGTTCGTGGACAGCCCGAAGGAGGCTCGCCTGCGCCGGGAGAACCAACAACTGCTGCTCCAATACGAGCTTTTGAACAAGCACCTCGGTGAAGTGGAGACCGTACTGAGCGACGTACGCCGACGAGATGACAACATCTACCGGGTGATCTTCGAAGCCGACCCCCTGCCCGCCAGCATGCGCCAGGCAGGGGCCGGCGGTGTGGACCGCTACAAGGACCTCGGTGGCTTCGCGAGCAGTGATGTGGTGGTGGGCACGAAGAAGCGGCTAGATGCACTGGCGCGGCAACTCGTAGTGCAGTCCAAGTCCTTGGATGAGGTAGCTTCACTGGTGATGCGCAAGAAGGAGATGCTTGCGAGCATCCCGGCCATACAACCGATACCCAACGAGGACCTGACGGCCACGGCCGGTGGCTACGGCATGCGGATCCATCCGATCCACAAGATCCCTAAGTTCCATGCCGGCATGGATTTCACCGCCAAACAGGGCACCCCCATCTATGCCACTGGTGACGGCCGGGTAACGTTCGCTGACTACGCCACCAACGGCTACGGCATGCACGTGGTGGTGGACCATGGTTTCGATTATGAAACACTTTACGCCCACTTGAGCGAGCTGAAGGTGCGGAATGGCCAGCGCGTGAAACGCGGTGATGTGATCGGACTCGTTGGCAATACCGGACTCAGCGCCGGACCCCACCTGCACTACGAGGTGCACAAGGGTGGTGAAGCCGTGGATCCAGCGAACTATTACTTTAACGACCTCTCTCCCGAAGAGTACGCACGGATGTTGGAACTATCGCGCAACGCTGGCCAGTCGCTTGACTGAGTACTTTCGCCGCGCGGAAACCGAAGAGAAGCGATGCCCTGGAAGGAGAAGACGATCGAGAAGCTCTACTGGTCCATCGGTGAAGTGGCCGAACAGCTCGGGGTGAACACCTCATTGATCCGGTATTGGGAGAAGGAGTTCGGCACCCTGAAGCCCAAGCGCACCGGCAAAGGCGACCGGCTGTACACGAAGAAGGACATCGAACAGCTGCAACGCATCCAGCACTTGGTGAAGGAAAAAGGCTTCACCCTTCAAGGAGCGCGCGAACAGTTACGCAAGGCCGATCAGGCTGAAGTGGCCACGGTGCTCGACATCGATGCGCTCCGCGACCGCCTGTTGGAGATCCGCACGAAGTTGGTGGCGCTGCGCGATCAGTAAGTCCGCCTCAGCAGCGCTTGCCGCCGATCAGGTAATTCTTCACGTAGTCCTCTACTCCATCCTCCAAGGTGGTGAACGGTCGATAGTAGCCTATTCCGGTCAACTTGCGCATATCGGCTTCAGTGAAGTACTGGTACTTGTCCCGAATGTCGGCCGGGGTGTCCACGAAGGTGATGTTCTCAGGCCTATCGAGTGCAGTGAACGTGGCGCGTGCAAGATCCAAGAAGGTTCGTGCTTTTCCGCTGCCCAGGTTGTAGAGCCCGCTGTGCTTGCGTTGCTCCATCAGGAAGACACACACACTGCAGAGGTCCTTCACGTAGACGAAATCGCGGAGCTGTTCGCCATCCTTGAAATCGGGTCGGTGGCTGCGGAAGAGCTTCATACCACCGGTGGCGCCGATCTGGTTGAACGCGTGGAACACCACACTCGCCATGCGACCCTTGTGATATTCGTTCGGTCCGTAGACGTTGAAGAACTTCAGACCCGCCCAGAAAAAAGGCCTCTCAGCCTGTGCGAGCGCCCACTTGTCGAATTCGTTCTTGCTGTCACCGTATGGGTTCAGTGGCTTCAACCGGAGTGGAAGCGTATCGTCCGCATCGCTATATCCCAATTCACCACCACCGTAGGTAGCTGCCGAGGAAGCATAGACGAGCGGGATACCATACTTCACGCAAGCCTGCCACATCCGCTGGCTGTACCGCACATTCAGCTCATCGAAGATCGAGCGATCGAACTCGGTGGTGTCCGTTCGTGCGCCCAGGTGGAAGATGAACTGTACCCGCTTCTCGTGCTGGTCCAACCAGCTGAAGAACTCGCTCCGATCCACCTTGGCCGTAAGCTTCTTCCCTTCGAGGTTCGGCGCCTTATCCGCCCGGGAGAAGTCGTCCACGGCCACGATATCCTGCCAACCCGCCCGCAAGAGGTCGCCGATGAGCGCACTACCGATGAAACCCGCTGCTCCTGTGACGATGATCATGCCGCAAAGGTAGGGGCGCGAAATTTCGCCCCCCTACCTTTGCACCCGCATGCCCATCGTACACATCACACGCCGCGAGCGGTTCAGCGCTGCCCACAAACTCAGTCGACCGGACTGGACCCCGGAAAAGAATTACGCCACCTTCGGCAAGTGTTCCAACCCGAATTGGCACGGCCACAACTACGACCTGTGGGTGACCGTGAAAGGTGAACCCAGCCCGGAAACGGGTTTCGTGATCGACCTCTCCCACCTGGGACGGATCATGAAGGAGCGCGTGATCGACCAGCTGGACCACAAGAACATCGACCTGGACGTAGCGTTCATGAAAGGCATCTACAGCAGCACAGAGAACCTCGCGGTGGCGATCTGGCAACAATTGGAAGGCCCGGTGAACGAACTGGGCGGCCGTTTGTTCTGCGTGAAGTTGCAGGAGACCGAGAACAACCACGTGGAATACTATGGCGAGTAAGAAAGCGTCCAAGCCCCAGGGAAAAGCAAAAGGCATCGAACGCAGCCCGGTTGGCGAAGGCTACGAGCGGATCGACCAGTACGACCAGAAACTGGTGCAGCGCATCAGCGGCCACTACACCGATATCCTGAGCGCTATCGGAGAGGACCCGGAACGGGAAGGCCTGCTGAAGACGCCGGAGCGTGTAGCCAAGGCTCTCCAATACCTTACGCACGGCTACGACATCGACCCGTCGGCGATCCTCAAAAGTGCCATGTTCACCGAGGATTACAGCCAGATGGTGTTGGTGAAGGACATCGAGGTGTACAGCATGTGTGAGCATCACATGCTGCCCTTCTTCGGAAAGGCGCACGTGGCCTACATCCCCAACGGCCGCATCACGGGCCTGAGCAAGATACCCCGCGTGGTGGATGCCTTCGCTCGCCGCCTGCAGGTGCAGGAGCGTTTGACCAACGAGATCCGCGACTGCATCCACAACACGTTGAAGCCGCTCGGGGTGGCGGTGGTGGTGGAATGCAGCCACCTCTGCATGCAGATGCGTGGCGTGCAGAAGCAGAACTCGGTGACCACGACCAGTGCCTTCACGGGGATCTTCCTGAGCGACCAACGGACCCGCGAAGAGTTCATCAAGCTGATCAGTGCACGACTGCACTAAAAGAGGTGGAACGCGCAGCCTGTTGATGGTGCCCCTTCACGCGGACCAAAGCACCGAGAGCTGCTTAGCCGGTCTTCACACCACTCAACACGAGCCCGACGCCCGCTGCGTCCGCGTTCTATCTTTACCGATATTCGTACCGCTTACCCCTACCTGAAATGGAGAACAACACTTACCAGCAGAACCCTACGTACATCGGAACCGAAGACGTAAGCAGTGTTCGCACCTTCCTCGCCAGCGTGTTCAGCAACATGGCTTTGGCCCTCGTGCTCAGTGGGGTCATGGCGTGGTGGTTCGGGCACAGCCCTGAGCTGATGGCGAAGCTCTATACCATCGACATGGTCGCTGGCACCGCCAAACTCAACATCCTCGGCTGGGTGGTGATGCTCGCCCCTTTGGGTCTGGTCTTTGCCATGAGCGGTTTGGTGAACCGCCTAAGTGGAACGGCTTTGCTGCTCCTTTTCATCGGTTACTCCATTGTAAGTGGCATCAGCCTCTCGTTCATCTTCCTCACGTACACTGAATCGTCCATCGCCCGTGTGTTCTTCATGGCGGCTGGTCTGTTCGCTGTGATGGCCGTGGCCGGTTACACCACCAAGACCGATCTTTCAAAGCTCGGCAGTATCCTCTTCATCGGGCTCATCGGTATCGTCGTGGCCTCGCTCATCAACATGTTCATCGGTAGCAGCACGATGGATTACATCATCTCCATCCTCGGAGTGATCATCTTCACCGGTCTTACCGCTTACGACATGCAAAAGTTGAAGCGCATCGGCGAGACCGTGGCCACGGGCTCCGAAGGGGCTCAGAAGATGGCCTTGATGGGTGCGCTCACGCTCTACCTGGACTTCATCAACCTCTTCCTGATGTTGCTGCGCCTTTTCGGCGGGCGCAGGGATTGAACTTTTAGCCTGGATCGCACAGTAGGTCGATCCGGTGGGTCGACGCTACAGCTGCGTTCCGATAGGTTTGTGCGAACCGACCAACGCCTACCCTACAGATCCTAACAATGACCGCCTACGTATTCCCCGGACAAGGCAGCCAGTTCCCCGGCATGGGGAAGGACCTCTATGATGCGGACAACAACGCGCGCATCTGGTTCGAACACGCCAACGATGTCCTTGGCTTCAACCTCACGGACATCATGTTCAAGGGGACCGAGGAGGATCTGAAGCAGACCAAGGTGACGCAGCCGGCGATCTTCCTGCACAGCGTGGTGAAGGCGAAGGTGTTGGGCGATGCGTTCCAGCCGTCCATGGTGGCCGGGCACTCGCTCGGTGAATTCAGTGCGCTAGTGGCTGCCGGTGCCATGGAGTTCGCCGATGGATTGAAGCTCGTGGCCGCTCGCGCGAACGCCATGCAGAAGGCCTGTGAGCTACAACCGAGCACCATGGCCGCGATACTTGGTATGGAAGACACCAAGGTGGAAGAGATCTGCAAGACGATACCAGGGGTCGTGGTCCCAGCTAACTACAACTGCCCCGGCCAATTGGTGATCAGCGGCAGCGTGGAAGCGGTGAACGCTGCCTGCGAAGCCTTGAAGGCTGCTGGTGCCAAGCGTGCACTCGTACTGCAAGTAGGAGGCGCCTTCCACAGCCCCTTGATGGAACCCGCCCGTGTTGAACTGCAGACGGCGATCGCTTTCACGCCGATCGTGGACCCGCGTTGCCCCATCTACCAGAACGTGGATGCCCGCCCGCATACCGATCCGGCCCGCATCAAAGCGAACCTGATCGCGCAGCTCACCGCACCCGTGCGTTGGACACAGACCATGCAGAACATGCTGGCCGCCGGTGTCACGAAGGTGGTTGAAGTGGGCCCGGGCAATGTGCTCCAAGGCTTGTTCAAGAAGGTGAGCAAGGAGGTGGAGACGGCGGCGGGGTAGTGTTGACATGTTCTTCGGGCTGTTCTTCTTTATATTCCTTGCAGGATGCATGTTGGCGGCCGTCGTTGCACTGAGTGTCGCGATCTTGCGCTGGAGGAATAAGGATCTTCGGGTCGGTGGCCTCGGTATAGCAGCTGTCGCGGTGCTGCCCTTCCTCTGGTGGTTGACCCACGATCCAAACAATTCCAAGGAAGCCAGATCCTGGCGAGGACGATATGAGGTCCAGTGCCTCGATGCAGCAGTTCTAGTCCTGGCGGCGGACCAGACTTACCGTATCACCAGCCCATCATTACCTACACCTTTGAACGGCACTTGGTCATGGATCAATGGAGAAGACTTCAACTACGTGGAACTAAAACGGAGCGACGGTTTTGTCATCCAAATTTTCGGGAACTCTGATAACGCCGGTACTAACAAGCCGCTATTCGGATACGCGACAACGCCCTGCACATTCGTACGAATACCTGACTAGGTACTGGTGAACCGATAGTAACTCAAACCTGTATCACCCCTTCATCCCCTTCGGATCACGCCGCGAGTCGAAGATGTCTGTGATAATGATCTGCTTTGGAGTAATTCGATAGATGATCTTGAATGGGCCAACGACGATCCTTCGATGGCCCTTGCCAAAGTGCTCCAATTCTGCCTCTACAGCACCTGAAAGCGGATGGTCTCCAAGCCGGATCACACTAGCGTTAACCTCGGACCTGAGCCTAAGCAAATAGTTCTTGGAATGCGACTTGGCCAATAGACGTATGGTTCTCGCTAAGCTTCGCCGTGCATCGGCACTAACAAAGACCTTCATTGGTCAGCCTTCGCGCGCGGTGCTCGTTTCGCAACCTTCTTCGGTTTGCTGTAGAGATCCTCGATCAATGCGCCCATTTCAT
The DNA here is from genome assembly GCA_016787995.1 of Flavobacteriales bacterium. Classification (GTDB taxonomy): domain Bacteria; phylum Bacteroidota; class Bacteroidia; order Flavobacteriales_F; family PHOS-HE28; genus PHOS-HE28. The sequence continues at coordinate 11,864 of JAEUTB010000074.1, forward strand.
CATTCACCTGGTCCCAAGGGTAGATAAGTCCAGCCTTGATGCTCTCCTCGGCTTTCACCGCGCGTTTCACAATGGCGCTTTGGCGCACGGGTTTCTCCAACACCTTGGCAACCTTCTCCAACACGGCGGGATCCTTGACCGAATCGATCAGCTTCTTCAACTGGGCTTTGCGCTGCGGGATGGTCATGGCTTGTTGTTCCATCCAAAGATAATCGACCAAGACCCGTTGCTCATACCATCCCGATACCTTTGCATCGCCGCATGGCCGTCCCGACCGCCTCTCCGCACATCGTTCCGCAGAACACCGTAAAGCATGTCGCTGATCGCACGGCCTTTTCGGTGCTCTTCGCGATCGCGGTCTCGCACTTGTTGAACGATACGGTGCAGTCGCTGATCCCAGCGATCTATCCACTGGTGAAGGAGTCGTACCAGCTCTCGTTCTCGGAGATCGGGTTGATCACGCTCACCTTCCAGTTGACCGCCTCGATCCTTCAACCCCTGGTGGGCCATTGGACGGATCGCAGACCGCAACCGTTCGCCTTGGTGGGTGGCATGGTGTTCTCGCTTGCGGGGCTGCTGTTGCTCGCAGGGGCGGGTTCGTTCCATTCGTTGTTGATGGCCGTAGCACTCGTGGGCATCGGCTCTTCGATCTTCCATCCGGAGGCTTCGCGCATGGCATACGTGGCTTCGGGCGGCAAACGTGCGTTGGCGCAGTCGGTGTTCCAGCTCGGAGGCAATGCGGGGTCGGCGCTCGGTCCGTTGTTGGCTGCGGCGGTCATCGTTCCGTTGGGGCAGAGCAGGATCTCGTGGTTCTCTTTGTTGCCCCTGATCGCCATGGTGGTGCTGTGGCGCGTGGGACGTTGGTACCTGCGCATGATGGCCTTGCGCGATCACCGACAAGCGCGCCAGCCCGTGGTGCCACGCACTCCGGTTCCACGCAGGCAAGTGATCGGAGTGGTGACGATCCTCTTGTTGCTGATCTTCTCAAAGCAATTCTATCTCGCCAGCATGACGAGCTATTTCACGTTCTACCTGATGGGCGAATTCGGACTGACCGTTCAAGCGGCACAGATCCAGTTGTTCTTCTTCCTGTTCGCCGCAGCTGTTGGAACCCTCGTGGGCGGTTTGCTCGGCGACCGGCTCGGGTACCGCACCATCATCTGGATCTCCATCCTCGGTGCGGCGCCATTCACCCTGCTCCTGCCCTATGCCGATGCCTTCTGGACCACCGTACTCGCCGTGGTGGCGGGCTTCATCCTGGCCTCCGCGTTCTCCGCGATCCTGGTCTACGCGCAACTGCTGATACCCGGCCGTGTCGGCTTGGTGTCCGGTCTCTTCTTCGGCTTCGCGTTCGGCATGGCAGGCATCGGATCCGCAGTCCTGGGGTCGCTCGCGGATGCCACGAGCATCAACACCGTCTTCACGGTGTGTTCCTTCCTTCCATTACTGGGTTTGCTGTGCGCATTCCTTCCCCGGGAACAACGCGTGTGATCACAGCGTGCTGTTCAGGAGCTTCCCGCTGGAGATGAGTTTGTGCAGGTAGGGCCGCGCCAGAGTGTTCTTGATCGCCTGTACGTGGTTCATGCTGTGGCAATCACTGCCAAGGAATTCGTAGTGCCCATCATCCACTAAGCGCTGGGCGATGTCCTTGGCACCTGGGCCGTAGGCTCCAGCCAACGCGATGGTGTTCAGTTGGAAGAGGACGCCGCGCTCCTTCAGTCGCAGGTACTTCTCGTAGTCGTTGTGCCAGAAGCCGTAGCGTTCCGGATGTGCCAGCACGGGCTTGAACCCAGCGGTCTGCATGGTGAAGATGACCTGCAGCAACATGTTCGGCTCGCTGATGAAGGGCAGCTCGAATAGCAGGTAGTTGTCGCCGAAGGTGAGCACCTTCCGTTCGGTGATCTTCTGCTCCAGTTCGTGATCGAGGTAATACTCCGCTGCTGCATCCACCTCCATGGAAATGCCTCTGCGCTTGGCCTCCTCGCGCACCCGCTCCAGCCCACCCAGGATGATCTCGGGTGTGTTCTTATAGCCATCGGCCATGTTGTGCGGCGTGGTCACCACCTTGTTGTAGCCCAGCTCGGCCATGGCGGTGAGCAGCTCCATGCTCTGGTCCATGGTCTGGGCGCCATCGTCGATACCAGGGATGAAATGCGAGTGCACGTCGCATCGAAGCACGCTCAGGTCGGCATCGCCGAGCGGTGCTTCCTTGGAACCGAAAAGTTTGCTGAAGAGTCCCATGTGGAAGGGTACAAAGCTCGTCACGAATGGCGGACATTCGCCGGAATTCGTGTGTGCACCGAAAGGTCACCGACCGTACTGCGCGTCGTAGTAGCTTCGGTAGGCACCGCTGGTCACGTGGTCCAGCCATTCGGTGTTGGCCAGGTACCAATCCACCGTGCGCTCCAAGCCCACTTCGAAGGTGATGCTCGGCTTCCACCCCAGTTCGCGTTCGATCTTACTGGCGTCGATCGCGTAGCGCAGATCATGCCCGGCGCGGTCGGTGACGTAGGTGATCAGCTTGGCGCTCTCGCCCTCCGCCCGGCCCAGCTTGCGGTCCATGATGCCGCAGAGCAGATGCACGAGGTCGATGTTCTTCCACTCGTTGTGCCCGCCGATGTTGTACGTTTCGCCGTTCTTACCGGTGTGGAAGATGGTATCGATGGCACTCGCATGGTCCTCCACCCACAACCAGTCACGCACATTCTCGCCCTTTCCGTACACGGGCAGCGGCTTGTTGTTGCGGATGTTGTTGATCATGAGCGGGATCAACTTCTCCGGGAAATGGTGGCTGCCGTAGTTGTTGCTGCAGTTGCTTACTACGAAGGGCAGCTTGTAGGTGTTGCCGTAAGCCCGCACGAAATGGTCACTGGCGGCTTTGCTTGCGCTGTATGGGCTCTGCGGGTCGTAGGGCGTGGTCTCTAGGAACAGGCTGTCGTCGTGGAGAGAACCGTACACCTCATCGGTGGAAACATGGTAGAACCGCACCTCACCCCCGTCCCGTCTCCGCGGGAGAGGGGTGGAGCCCAACCTGTCCTTCCAGGCATCCTTGGCCGCGTTCAATAGCGTGACCGTGCCGAACACGTTCGTGCGCACGAAGCTCAGCGGATCGGTGATGCTGCGGTCCACGTGGCTTTCTGCTGCAAGGTGGATGATGCCGTCGATGGCGTATTCCCTAAAGACCTTGGTGACCGCTTCGGCATCGCAGATATCGGCCTTCACGAACACGTAGTTCGCGGCGTTCTCGATGTCGCGCAGGTTCTCCAGGTTGCCCGCGTAAGTGAGGGCATCGAGGTTGATGATGCGGTACTGCGGATACTTCGTGACGAAGCGGCGCACGACATGACTGCCGATGAAGCCAGCGCCGCCGGTGATCAATATGTTGCGCTGTGTGCTCACAAGCTCCAGTACGTGGTGTCCTTGATCTTCTTGCGGAACACACCTTTCAGGTCCACCAGCACGCCCTTGGGCTTCAGCATGCTCTTGAACCAGGCCTCGTCCTTGTTCGTGTATTCGCTGTGGTTCACAGCCACGATGATGGCATCGTAAGGCCCTTTCATCTCCGGAGCGAGATCATACCCATACTCGTGTTTCACCTCGGCACTGTCGGCGTGCGGGTCGGTCACGTCCACATGGCAGCTGAAGCTCTTCAGCTCGTTGATCACATCGGCCACCTTGCTGTTGCGGATGTCGGTGACGTTCTCCTTGAACGTAGCACCCATGACCAGCACGCGCGCGTCGGCGGGGTTGGTGCCTGCGGCGATCACTTTCTTCACCGTCTGCTTGGCCACGTAGCCACCCATGCTATCGTTCACGAAGCGACCACTGTCGATGATCTGCGCATGGTAGCCGAGCTCCTTCGCCTTGTACACGAGGTAGTAGGGATCCACGCCGATGCAGTGGCCACCAACAAGTCCCGGCTGGAACTTGAGGAAGTTCCACTTGGTGCCCGCAGCCTCCAACACGTCGAACGTATTGATGCCCATGCGGTTGAAGATGATCGACAACTCGTTGATCAGGGCGATGTTCACGTCGCGCTGCGTATTCTCGATGATCTTGGCGGCCTCGGCCACTTTGATGCTGGCGGCGCGGTGCACACCGGCCTTTACGACCAACTCGTACACCTTGGCGATGATCTCCGCGCTCTCCGGATCGCAGCCGCTGCTCACCTTGATGATGCTCTCCAGCGTGTGCTCCTTGTCACCTGGATTGATGCGCTCAGGCGAGTAGCCCACCTTGAAATCCTCCACGAACTTCAGGTTGCTCAAGCGCTCGAGCAATGGCACGCAATCCTCTTCGGTGCAGCCGGGATACACGGTGCTTTCGTACACCACGTAGTCGTTCTTCTTCAATACCTGACCCACGGTGCGGGTGGCGCCCAGCAACGGTGTAAGGTCGGGGATGTTCTGCCCGTCGATGGGCGTGGGCACCGCCACGATGAAGAACTCCACATCGCGGAGATCCTCCAGGTCGGCGGTGAAGTGGATGTCGCACCCCGCGAATGCCGAAGCCTCCAATTCGTTGCTCGGATCCTCGTTGCGGCGCATCATGTCCACGCGCTTCTGGTTGATGTCGAATCCGACGACCTTGATCTTGCGGGCGAAGGCCAGCGCGATGGGAAGTCCGACGTATCCCAGGCCGATCACGGCCAGTTTGGCCTCCTTCTTCAGCAGGCGGTCATACAAGTTGCTCATTCCTCTTCTCGTAGATGCGTTCGATGATCTCGACGACTTTGAGACCTTCCAGCGCGTTGGTGGTTAGTGTGGTACGCCCGCGAAGGGTATCCACCACGTTGTCGATGATGTAGCCGTGGTTGTTGGCGCTGCCCTTGTAAGCCCCGTAGTCGTTGGCGGGATTAGTGGGCGCCAGCTCCGGCATGGTGTAGCCTTTGATGTGGCAGTACTCCACCTGATCCATGTACTGCCCGCCGATCTTCACGCTACCGTTAGACCCGATGATGGTCATGCTGCTCTCCAGGTTCTTGTCCCAAACAGCCGTGCTGTAGTTGAGGCAACCCATTCCACCACCGTCCATGAAACGGAAGGTGACCAGGCCGCTATCCTCGAACTCCGTAAGGTCGTTGTGGTTGAAGTCGGCGAACTTGCCTTGGATGTCCGTGATGTCGCCGAAAAGCCAATACAGGATGTCGATGAAGTGGCTGAACTGTGTGAAGAGCGTGCCGCCATCCAGCGCGTTGCTCCCTTTCCACGAGCCTGCTTTGTAGTAGCGCTCATCGCGGTTCCAGTAGCAATTCACCTGCACCATGTGGATGTCGCCCAGCAACCCTTCGTCCACTACGCTTTTGATCCACTGGCTAGGCGGGCTGTACCGGTTCTGCATCACCGCGAACACCGTGCGGTGCATCTGCAGGGCCTTGTAGATCACGGCCTCGCAGCTGGCCTTGCTGAGCGCAAGGGGCTTTTCGCACACCACATGTTTGCGATGCTCCAGGGCCATGATGCTCTGCTCCGCATGCAGACCGTTCGGCGTGCAGATGTTCACCACATCTATGCCAGGCACATGGTCCAACATGGTGCGCATGTCCTGGAAGAAGGGCACATCGAAGCCGGTGACACACGCCTCTTCCTTCGACCGGATGTCGCATAGGGCCACGAGCTCGGTATCCGCATGGCGATGCACCATCTCCGCATGCCGCTTGCCGATGTGGCCACAGCCGACCACGGCGATCTTGATGGGACCTGTCATGCGAGCTTCCGGACGGTGCCGTTCTTTAGTTCGTAGCGTTCTCCGCTTTCCGGGCAGCTGGCCAGGCCTTGTGCATCGAACTTGAGCTTGTGGCCGTATTCGCTCATCCAACCCG
>JAEUTB010000080.1 GCA_016787995.1 Flavobacteriales bacterium
AGCCCTCCTCTACACGGCCATCAATAACGCCCAGTGATGAGCGCCATCCCTTCGACCGACACCATCGACCTGCGGGCCATCTTCCGCAAGATCCAGTCGAGGTGGTGGTGGTTCCTCATCACCATTCCGATCTCCGTGGCCCTGGCGTACGCCTATGTGAAGACCACCCCGAAGGTGTACGACGTGGGGTCCGTGATGCTCTTGGGCAACAAGAAGCGCACGGGATTCAGCGAGAACTCCGAGTTCATCAAAGGCACGTCCTACCTGAGCAACAGCGTGGACCTGGAGGACAACCTCGCTGTGCTCACGTCCAACAAGATCATGGCCAGCACGTTGCAGCGGCTGGATTTCGGCATCACCTACTACGCCACGAAGTACTTCCTGAAGAAGGAGATGTACGCGTATCCGCCCTTCTTCGTGAAGCTGGACAGCATGGCCATCCAGGTGATCGACCTGCCCATCGAGGTGGAAGTGGATCGTGCGGCACGCACTTACCGGGTGAAGGCCGAAGGCAAGAATGTTCGGCTGTACAACGTGAAGACCCAGGAGGTCCTGCCGGAATTGATCGCGGAGTACAAGATCGATCAGGTGGTGCCGATGGACTCGATGTTCGTGGGCGACCGATTGAGTTTCCGCATCACGTTCCCCGAGGATCGATCGTACGACAAGAACACCAAGTACCACTTCGTGATCAATAGCCTTCAGGACCTGGTGCGCATCTACCGCGCCATGACCCTGGCCGTGCCGTTGAGCGACGAGAGTAACGTGGTGAATCTCACCATCCAGGTGGAAGTGGTGGAGAAGGGCCAGGCTTTCCTGAACAAGTTGATGGAAACGTACATCGACTACGAGCTGGAGAAACAACAGCAGAAAGGGAAGAAGACCATCGACTTCATCGATAAACAGATCGGCACCGTGTCCGATTCCTTGCAGAAGGTGGAGAGCAGCATGCAGGAGTTCCGCGGGGCCAGTGGGGTGATGATCAGTACGGCAGGCTCGCAGGATGCGCTGTTCCAGGAGCGGAGCCGATTGGAGGATGAGCGTTCCAACATCGTGAAGACGAGGACCTATTGCGCCTCGGTGTTGAACAAGATCCGATCCTCCTCTGACCTTCGCAACGTGCCGGCACCGTCTTCCTCCGGCATCGACGACCCGGTCCTGAACAACCTGGTGATCGAGATCACACGACTTTCGGCCGATCTGGCCGCCCAGAACTTGAGCACGGGTGCGCGCAGTAACCCCACCGTGATCGCCATGGAGCGGAAGCTGAACAACCTGAAGGGTTCGTTGGCGCAAACGGCGGAAAGCCTCGTGGAACAAGCGGACATCAGCCTGGCGGAGATCAACCGTCGTTTGGGGCGCACCAACTACCAGTACAGTCAATTGCCGGAGAACGAGCGTCAGCTGGTCAACATCGAACGCAAGTTCAAGTTGAGTGACAACCTGTACAACTACCTGATGGAGAAGCGTGCCGAAGCCGGTATCGCCATCGCCAGTGACCAGGTGGATAAATCCGTGGTGGATACCGCGCGGATGCTCGGCTTCAAGCATGTTTCCCCGAGCAAGAGCAAGATGCTCGGCGGGGCCATCTTCCTGGGTCTATTCCTGCCGATCGGGTTCATCTTCCTGCGCGACCTGATCCGCGATCGCATCGATGATGTGGAGGAGTTGAAGCGCCTGAGCCGCCTGCCGGTACTGGCCGTCATCCCTTCCAGCAAACGCAAACGCATCACCACGGATGAGCCGAAGTCGTTGTTGGCCGAATCCTTCCGAACGGCGCGGGTGAACCTTCATTACCTCAATGCGAATTCAGCGCGCCAGGTGATCGGTTTCACCTCTTCCACCAGCGGTGAAGGCAAAACGTTCTGTGCGGTGAATCTGGCCACGGTGATGGCCCAGGCCGGGAAGAGCACCTTGTTGATCGACGCGGACATGCGTCGGCCGAACGTGGCCAAGACCTTGGAGATCCCCGATGGACCGGGTCTTTCCAGCTGGCTCATCGGCGAGGCGCGTTTGGAAACGCTCATCGGCAAGACGGACATACCCGGCCTTGATGTGATCACGGCGGGCCCGATACCGCCCAACCCGCTGGATCTGGCGGAAAGCCCACGGATGGCCGAACTCATCAGCGCCATGCGCGGTCGTTACGACCAGATCATCATCGATGCGTCACCGCTCGGTCTCGTGAGCGAATATGTGCTCTTGATGCAGCTTGTGGATGTGACCTTGTACGTGGTGCGTGAAGGCAAGACGGGACGCAGTGCGATGCGCATGATCAACGAGATGGTGGCTGAGAAGAAGGTCCAGAGGGTGGATCTGATCCTCAACGACGCGCGGAGCCGCAACGGGGACGGATACGGCTACTACACGAAGTAGGAAGGGCCTTCATGTTCAACTCGGAAGGCTTCCGGCGCTATCTGAACAACTTCTCGTGGTTGTTCTTCGATCGTGTGGTCCGTATGGCCCTCATCCTGGCCACCACCATCGTGGTGAGTCGCTACCTGGGTGTGGAGCGCATCGGTCAGTTGAACTATGCCTTGGCCATCGTGAGCATCGCCATGGTACTGACCTCACTGGGCGCGAATGAGATCGTGTCCAGGGACCTGGTGCGACATCCTGAACGGCGAGATGAACTGCTGGGGAGCACCTTCGCCATCAAACTGGTAGGCGGCATCGTTTTGAACCTTGGGCTGCTGGTCTACGTGCTCGTGAAGGGCATGGACACGCTGACCGTGTTCCTGATCATGATCACGGCCTCAGCCGAGTTGCTAAAGTGGAGCACGGTGATCGACTACTACTTCATGGCCCAGGTGCGGGGCAACGTAGTGGCCAAGGTGAACATCGTGAGCACCGTGCTGGCATCCGCCTACAAGCTGATCCTGGTCTGGATGCAGGCACCGCTCATCTGGTTCGCCTGGGGCTCCTTCGCCGAGGTCATCTCATACTCGCTGGGATTCATCTGGGCCTATGAACGCGGTGGGCTTCGGATGCGCGACTGGAGGCCCACTTGGCGTATGGTCCGGTACATCCTCGATCAGTCGTGGCCCATGCTCCTGTACGGCTTCGCGCTACAGGCTCAACTGAAGATCGATCAGGTCATGATCAAGGACATCCTTGGTCGCAAGCTCGGTGAGAGTTTCTCCAACATCGAATTGGGGCAGTATTCCGTGGCGGTGAAGATGCTCGAAGCGATCGCTTTCCTGCCCTTGATCGTGCAGCTGGCGGTGGCACCGGCCATCGCGAAGGCCCGTGTGGTGGACATCAACCTCTACCACGAGCGGCTCACGAACCAGTACCGGCTCATGTTCGCGATGTACCTGCTAACGGCCGTCCCCATGTTCTTCCTATCCGAGTGGGGCATCGTGCTACTCTATGGGGAGGAGTTCCGCGAGGCGGGGGTTCTGTTGTCCTTGTTCGCCTTCCGTCTCATCTTCTCGTTCATGGGCGTGGCCAAGGGCAGCTTCATCACCAATGAGGGCCTGTTCAAGTTCTCCCTCATCACGTCCATCCTGGGCGCTGCGGTGAACATCGGTCTCAACACCTGGCTCATCCCGTGGCTCGGAGCACGCGGCGCGATCTGGTCATCCGCCTTCTCCTTCCTGATAAGCATCTTCATCGTGGATCTTTTTACCGCTCGCACACGTACAAACTTCCGCCTGATGATGACCGGCATGATGACGTTCTGGAAACTTCGGGCCGTGAAATGAGATCGACACCGCTCTGATGGGCACCTTCACACCTTCGGAACCGCTGCGCATACCCGTGTTGTTAACGGCTTTCAGCCGGTATGACACGGCGGCGAAGGTCATGGCCTCGATACGTGCGGCACGACCACCGAAGCTGTATTTCGCGTGTGATGGACCGCGTACCCCCGAGGAGAAGGTCCGGACGGACAAGGTGCGCAGCCTTCTCGAAATGGTGGACTGGCCGTGCGAGGTCCACACCCGTTTCGCGGAAGAGAATCAAGGCCTCAAGAAGGCCATGATCGGCAACATGGATTGGTTCTTCGAGCACGAGCCCGAAGGCATCGTCCTGGAGGATGATACCGCGCCTGTGCTGAGCTTCTTCTGGTTCTGCCAGGAATTGTTGGAACGGTACCGCCACGACGATCGGATCTGGTGGATCCTGGGCAACAACTTGATGGCCGATCCCAATGCCAAGCCTGAAACCTCCTACTACTTCTCCCAGCACGGCTACGGTGCACCTTGGGGATGGGCCGGATGGCGCCGCTCGTGGAAGTTGTACGATGGGGACATGACCGCGTGGCCCAAGGTCCGCGAAACCCCTGAGTGGAATAGCTTCTTCCTGAGCAAGGCCGAGCGCAAGGAGGCGCACACCCTCTTCGAGGCCACATGGGACGGTTCCATCCGCACCTGGGATTTCCAGCACGATTTCGCACGGATCCTGAACAAGGGCATCACCATCATCCCGGAGCATAACCTGGTGCGCAACATCGGATTCGAGGGCACGGGTACCAATACGGTCCAGGGCTTCGATCCACGCAACGTGGACAATGCCTGTGATACCACTTTCCCATTGGTGCATCCCACGGCCATCGTGGTGGACGAGTTGAGGGATCTGGCCTATTTCAACACGTTCATCCGTCCACCGCTGTTCCGCCGGGTGAAGAGCACGGTGAAGAACCTGCTGCCGAAACCGGTGGACGAGGCCATTACGCCGTTCCTCTCCAAGTTGCAGAAACGGCTGGGTGGATAAACCGCTCGTTCGAGGCGCGGAGTCGTGGTGTGAAGCCGCATCTTTGTGATGTAGCCGAAACGACCTCACGTGCTGCTTTCCAAGCGCAAGCTGATCAACACCCTTTTCCTGCTATCGTTCCCGATCTATGGGATCGGTATGTACGTAGGCTATAAGGCCAGCATCTCGCAAGGTACCGTGGTGGCCGTGGCGGGCTTCCTGGGCATCATCTTCATCCATGCCTTCGATCTGATCGCCCAGCGACAGTTCAAGAACATGGTGAACCGGAAGTATTGGTGGGGACTGCTCTTCCTCATATCGCTGATCGCGTCCATGTGGAAGGCACTGGATGAGCGTTTTCCCGGAGCCACCATGGCCAACACGGTGGCCTATACCATCATGTTCCTCGCACCGTTCCACGCGGCCATCATCGTGCACATCCGGAACAGGGAGCAGGAGGACTTCGACTTCGCCAGGATGGTCCTGATCAGCTTGAGCCTATTCCTGGGTATCAACCTGCTCGGCGTGGCGGCCGGCATGCACAACGTGCTGCACAACATCGAAGGTCGATTGAACCTGCCGTTCGTGCTGGGTATCTACGATGCCGCTCACATGCTGGCGATGATCAACCTGATGTTGCTCTTCTACATGAAGGACTTCGTGAAGCGCCCCTTGCCCTTCCTCGGGTTGTTGGTGTTCTTCATGGTCAACATGGTGCTCATGCTGAAGGTCAACAGCCGGTTGTCGTTCATGACCTTCATCATCCTAACGGGTCTTTTCGTTTTCCGAATGGTGGGGCGCGCGCGGTTGATGTTCCCGCTCTCCTTGTTCACGATGACCATCCTCACGAATTTCGCGCTGCTGGTCTACACCATCCTGACCTTGCCCTTCATGCGGGCCATCGTTTCCCGGGTGAACAAGGAGGATGTGACCACGTTCAACAACCGCACCACCGTTTGGGATGTGGGCTGGAACTGGTTGGAGAAGGACCGGCATGGCATCGTCTTCGGGCATGGCTATCAAGGCCAGATCCACCTGAAGGGTTGGGATCACATCGCCGAGGTGTTCAATGTGAAGGATGTGCAGAACGTGCACATGCACAGCACCTTCATGCAGACCTTGATCAACCAGGGCATCGTGGGGTATGCCTTGCTGCTGATCGTGGTATGGTTCACCTTCACCTACTTCCGCAAGCGGTATCACGAAGGTGCTCTGGAGTCACCCTTGTTCGCCCTGGTGGTGTACATGCTGTTCATCCTGCAGATCGACATCATCTGCTACGGCAACGATTTCGGGAACGCGTTGCTGCTCTGCGTATTCGCCATGGTGGTGATGGATACGAAGCACATCAAGCGGAAGCCGCGTGCCCTCGGAGGAGCGCCACTTGAACCTGAGTTGGCGCCTAGTTCACCACCAGCCGATGGTGTTGCCGAGTCCCGTTCGCACTGAGCACCACCACATAATGGCCGCTCATGAGTT
>JAEUTB010000095.1 GCA_016787995.1 Flavobacteriales bacterium
ATGGCCCAGGTGCAGAGGTTCTTCTCGTCGGGTGGTATGCCTTTGCTCCAAAGCGTTTTTGGTACCACGCCGAACATGGCGCCACCATCGAGTTTGAAGAGGCCGGTATCGATCACATGCAGGTTCATCGCGGAAGGCCGCTGTACGTTGCGGCGTTGGGGCTAAGATCGGCATTTCCATGGTGGAGGCCATCACCTTACCTTGTGTGCCATGGCGAAGCGCAAGCCGCGATGCAGCAGTACACCTAGGTGAACTTCAACGGGCATATTCAATATGAAACGGGTCATTCCTTTTCTTGGGCTACTCGCCTCTCTTTCATGTGGGACCCCAGCTAATGTTGAAACCAGCGAGGGTAAGGCGAAACATGATACCTTGTACGTGTCTGACAATGTTTTAGCGCTGGGGCGGCTAAGTCAAGGACTTTTTGACGGGAGCATCGAGATCTTTCGGAACGAGGAGTTGTGGCTGCGTCAAATATGGTCCAACGGACAGTTGATCACAACTGATCATTTTGACAATGGTCTAGAACGACGACTGGTCTACGTTAGTGAACGAATTGATAAGGATGAAACCAGTTGGCACTATACAGATTCTGCAGATACAATGTTTCACATCATTCCTTACGACGAGGAGATCATTGGGCTGTACAAGAAGTTTCGTAGGCTCTCCGTGCAGAGTTTTTTAGCTGGTCGACCAACGGAGTTCGTCCTTCAGAACATTCCTGATGAACTAGTCAAGATCGGGGTAAGTGGAGCAAGGATCAAACGATTGAATGAGGCATATGTGATGGAACCGGAGGGAGATAGGGGGGATACACTGCGTGTGTACTTCCTCTATATGGTTCCTTCAAGTTCCATGGATCGTTTGTCATTCGAAGTCCAATGATCACAGGTAGATCACTTTCGCTATCTTATTCCTATCGCATGTCGCCTCGGTCCAATCGCGAAGGCCGCTGTGCTGTGCGGCGCTGGAGTTAAGTTCGGGGTTTCAATGTTGGTGGAGGCCATCACCTTACCTTGTGTCCCATGGCGAAGCGCAAGCCACGATGCATCATCATCGCCGGACCGAACGGGGCCGGCCTTGCTTCGCCGTAGCGGCTTCGCGAAGGCGCAGAAAGACCACCTTCGCGCGTGAGTTCCTTCCGAAGGACGCGGGGATCATGCATTTCGTGAACGCTGACCTGATCGCTGCCGGCTTGTCGCCATTGGATCCTCCGGCCGCCCAAGTGGCGGCAGCGCGGATACTGCTCGAAGCGTTGGATCGGTTGGCAAAGGCTCGTGTCGACTTCGCTTTCGAGACCACCTTGAGCGGTCGGACCTACCTTGATCGGATCAGGAACTGGCGTGAGGCAGGATATCGCATTGAGATCGTTTTCCTTCGATTGCCAACAGTAGAATTCGCCCTGCGTCGCGTGGCGAACCGTGTAAAGCAAGGAGGACATGATGTGCCTGCTGCCGATGTGCGTCGGCGTTTCACTCGGGGCTTGCATAATTTTGATACCGAATACAAGGACCTGGCCCATGCATGGTCCATGTGTGATAATGATGGCCCTGTGCCTCATTTGATCATCGAACACAATGGCTGAGACCAAACGGAAACGCCCCAAGACAGAGTTGTCCAAGACTGTTGAACGTGGGCTGAAGCGGGCCTACAAGGTTGCCCGTAAGACCGCTCGCATGCACGGCACGCCGCTCGTGATCATGAAGGACGGCAAGATGGTGTTGGAGAAGCCCTGACCGGCCAGCGCTGCCCACGATCCCCGGTTGATCCATTGTGATCATTACCGGTGTGCGCTTGGACGGCCGCGATGAGCTTTGTGCGCCCCTGCGCCCATACTTGCAGCGGCGAACGTGCGCATGTCCTCTCAGGTCCATTTCATCGCCATCGGCGGAAGCGCCATGCACAACCTGGCCATCGCTCTGCACCAGCAAGGACTGGAGGTGACGGGTAGTGACGACGAGATCTTCGAGCCCAGCCGTAGCCGCTTGGACCGCCTGGGTCTGATGCCCGATCGTTTGGGATGGGATCCCCTGCGCATCCATGCCGGACTTTCGGCCGTGATCCTCGGCATGCACGCACGACTGGACAACCCCGAGCTGAAGCGTGCGCAGGAGCTCGGCATTCCGGTGTATAGCTACCCCTCGTATTTCTACGAACGCACCAAGGGCAAGACGCGGGTGGTCATCGGCGGCAGTCACGGCAAGACCACGATCACCAGCATGATCGTGCACGTGTTGCGTCATGTGGGCGTGGACTTCGACTACCTCGTTGGCGCCCAGCTGGAGGGCTTTGATTGTATGGTGAAGTTGAGCGATAAGAGCACGGTGGCCATCATCGAAGGCGATGAGTACCTCGCCTCGGCCTTGCAGCCGGTTCCGAAGTTCCACCTCTACCGGCCGGACATCGCATTGATCAGCGGCATCGCTTGGGACCACATCAACGTGTTCAAGACCTTCGATAGTTATGTGGACCAGTTCCGCCAATTCATCGATGTGATCGAGCCGGGTGGCAAGCTGGTCTATTGCCGCGAGGATGCGGAGGTACGCCGGATATCCGAGGCGCCGGAAGTGAACGCACAACGCATCGGCTACGGGGTGCCCAAGCACCGTATCGAGAACGGCACCACCGTGCTGGAGACGCACCTGGGCGATGTGCCCTTGCAGGTCTTCGGGCAGCACAACCT
>JAEUTB010000117.1 GCA_016787995.1 Flavobacteriales bacterium
ATGAGCAAGCGCGAGCGCCTTCAAGTGAGCCGCCAGCGCGAGAAGATGGAGAAGAACCTGGGCTCCATCGCCGACCTCACCCGTCTGCCCAGCGCCCTGTTCATCGTGGACATCGTGAAGGAACACATCGCCGTGGCCGAAGCGAAGAAGTTGAACATCCCCACCTTCGCGATGGTGGATACCAACAGCGACCCCACCAAGGTCGACTTCCCGATCCCCGCCAACGACGATGCCACCAAGAGCATCGAACTCATCATCGACACGATGATCGCCGCCATCAACGAGGGCGTTGAAGAGCGCAAGAACGACAAGAACGCCGTGGACGAGAACGACGCCGAAGAAGGTGCCGAGGAGAACACGGCCGAAGTGGAGGCGGGTGATGAAGCCGCCGCTACGGAAGAGAACAACTAGTCAACAGGACGCGCAACGAACGGACGGCGTGCACGTCCGGATCAACCACCGTCCACGACCGAAACAACATGAGCACCATGGCGATCTCCGCAGCTGATGTGAACAAACTGCGCCAAATGACCGGCGCAGGTATGATGGATTGCAAGAAGGCCCTCACCGAGGCCAATGGCGACTTCGATGCCGCCATCGATGTACTGCGCAAACAAGGCCAGAAAGTGGCCGCGAAACGCGCCGACCGCGACGCCACCGAAGGCCTCGTCCTCGCCAAGACCAACGCCGATAGCACCGTGGGTGTATTGGTGTGCGTGAACTGCGAGACCGACTTCGTGGCCAAGAACGCCGACTTCACCGCCATGGCCGAGCGCATGACCGCGATCGCTTTGGAAAAGGGTATCAACAGCGTGGAAGCCCTCAAAGGCGCGGCTTACGACAGCAACGGCATGACCATCGCCGAAAAGCTGATCGAACAGACCGGCGTGATCGGTGAGAAGATCGACGTGAGCGCTTGCTCCGAGGTGAAGGCTCCATTCGTGTACGCCTACAACCACCCTGGGAACAAAGTGGCCAGCCTGGTCGGTCTGAACAAGGCCGGTTTCGGATCCGCCGCGAAGGATGTGGCCATGCAGGTGGCGGCCATGGGCCCCGTGGCACTGGACAAGGCCAGCACCCCACAGAGCGTGATCGACAAGGAACTGGAGATCGGTAAGGAACTCGCCATCCAGGAGGGCAAGCCTGCCGACATGGCCGAGAAGATCGCCCAGGGCCGTCTGAACAAGTTCTTCAAGGAAAGCACCCTGCTCGCCCAGGAGTTCATCAAGGACAACAAGATGAGCGTGGAGCAATACCTGAAGAGCCAGGACAAGGACCTCACGGCTACCGACTTCAAGCGTCATTCCCTCACGGTCTGATGCCGATCGATATTCCATAGGAGAGGGGGGCTTCGGCCTCCCTCTTTTTATTTTGCCCCACCTCCGACACATGGCGAACAAATACAAGCGCATCCTCCTGAAGCTCTCCGGCGAGAGCCTCATGGGCAACAAGTCCTACGGCATCGACAACGAACGCCTGAACCAATACGCCGACGAGATCATCGCGATCGCCAATGCCGGCGTGCAGGTGGCCGTGGTGATCGGCGGGGGGAACATCTATCGCGGCATGCAGGCCGAAGGCGCCATCGACCGGGTGCAAGGCGACCACATGGGCATGCTCGCCACCGTGATCAACAGCCTGGCCCTGCAAAGCGCTCTGGAGGCCAAGCAGTACAAGACCCGCTTGCTCACGGCCATCAAGATGGAGCAGATCGCCGAGCCCTTCATCCGGCGCAGGGCCGTGCGCCACTTGGAGAAGGGCCGCATCGTGATCTTCGGTGCAGGTACGGGCAACCCTTATTTCACCACCGATACCGCGGCCAGTTTGCGAGCCATCGAGATCGAAGCCGATGTGATCCTGAAGGGCACGCGCGTGGACGGCATCTACACCGCCGATCCGGAGAAGGACAAGAACGCCACCAGATATGACCGCGTTTCCTTTGACGAGGTGTATAAAATGGGGCTGAACGTGATGGACATGACCGCCTTCACCCTTTGCAAGGAGAACAACCTGCCCATCATCGTCTTCGACATGAACAAGCCCGGGAACCTCGGTCGCTTGATGGCTGGCGAACGCGTGGGTACCTTGGTGGAACTCTGATCGTGCTGAGTTGCCCGTTACTTTTGCGCCGATCCGTCTTGGATCAATACGAACCGAACCGCGATGATCGATACCGCCGCCGCCCTGAAGACGTGTGAAGAGCACATGAGCAAAGCCGTTGACCACTTGGACAACGAACTGCAGAAGATCCGTGCCGGTGCCGCAACGCCCAGCATGCTCGAGAGCGTGCGCGTGGATTACTACGGCCAGATGGTGCCGCTCTCCCAAGTGGCCTCGGTGAACACGGGCGATGCACGCACCCTGTTCGTGAAGCCCTGGGAAAAGAAGATGATCGATGCCATCGAGAAGGCCATCATCGGGGCCAACCTCGGCTTCAACCCGAGCAACAACGGCGAGAGCGTGATCATCCACGTTCCCATGCTCACCGAAGAGCGCCGCAAGGGCCTCTCCAAGGCCGCGCATGCCGAAGGCGAACACGCGAAGGTGGGGATCCGCAGCAGCCGCCAAAAAGCGATGGAGACCATCAAAGCAGCCAAGAAGGACGGCCTCCCCGAAGATGCCGCCAAAGGCATGGAAGCCGAAGTGGAGAAACTCACCGGCAGCTACAACAAGAAAGTGGACGCTCTGGTGAGCGCGAAGGAGAAGGATATCATGAAGGTCTGATCACCACGATCGGTCCATGAAAGGCGGCTTATCGGCCGCCTTTTCCATTTACGCCCATACGGGTGAGCCCTCACTACAATTCCTGCACATCTCGATGCTGCTCCTGGACTTCAGTAACGAACGCCTGAAGTCGTTGTATGCGCCGCTGTTCCATAGTTCGCGGAAGCTGTGCGTGCGCAGGTCGCCGAGCACATGGTGGGCATCTTTGTCGAAGCAGCACGGTACCACACGGCCATCCCAGGTGATCACACAGCTGTGCCACATCTTCCAGCAACTGTCCTCCAGCTTGTTCTTCACCTCCCACACGCCTGATGCATTGCGCCGGTAGCGGGCGTACTTGTCCTGCGAGGGGATCAACGGATGTTCGTCCTTCGGTTCGTAGATCTGCGCGGTCTTCAACCAGAGGTCGTCCACGCCGATCCTCTTCGCCAGCGCGCGTGCTTCAGGTATCTGATGCTCGTTCGGTTTCACCACCAGGAACTGGAACACCACATGTGGGGTGAGGCTCTTGAGCTTCTTCTTCCACTTCACGATGCGCTCGGCCCCTTCGATCACCTTCGCCAGTTCACCTTCGCGCCGGTACGCTGAATACGTGGTTTGATCCGTGCCATCCAACGAGATGATCAACCGCGAAAGCCCACTACGGACCGTGGCTTCCGCCTTCTCATCGGTAAGGAAGTGCGCATTGGTGCTGGTGTTGGTGTACAAGCCCTTTCGGCTGGCCAGCGAGACCATGTCCAGGAAGTCCGGGTTGATGTACGGCTCACCTTGGAAGTAGAAGGTGAGCGCCCAGAGGTCATCACCCAGTTCATCCATCACGCGCGCGAAGAGGTCCTGTTTCAGGTTGCCCGTGGGGCGAGTGAAGGACCGCAGACCACTGGGACACTCCGGGCAGCGCAAGTTGCACGCTGTGGTGGGCTCGAAGCTGATGCTGAAAGGTAGCCCACCGATCCGTGGTTGTTTGCTGCGTTTGGCGCGCTGGTAGCTGGTCCACAAGGCGGTGGCGTTCCGCAACCGGCGCGGTGTGGCCTTGCGTGACCACTCGAACGCATCGCGGATGGGAGCCAGCATGGGTGCAAGTTAGGACGTGCCGGATGGGCTGTTACTTTCGGCGGGTCTGCACGTCGTACCAAGGACGTTCCCTCCCGTCCAGCCATGCGAACCACCACATTCCGCATTCTCCTTGCGCTGCTTCCGTTCACCGGGAATGCCCAATCCATCATCCAAGGACGGGTGGTGGACGAGGCGACCAAGGAAGCCCTCGCTTTCGTGCACGTACTGCCTGCCGGCGCCCAACAAGGGGTGACCAGCGATATCGACGGCCGCTTCGCCATCCAGGTGCCCGAACAAGCCGTCACGCTCCGCTTCAGCTATGTGGGCTACGCGGCACTGGAGGTCCAAGCCACATCGGGATCGCCGCTGATCGTGGCCATGCGGCGCAATGCCGTGGAACTCGCGGCAGTGGACATACTTCCCACCGAGAACCCGGCTCATCGCATCATTGACAAGTGCCGCGCGGGACGCAAGTTGAACGATGGTATGCGCGAGCGGAGCTACCGGTACATGAGCTACAGCAAGACCATCTTCACAGCGGAGATGGATACGGCCATGGTGGTGGATACCACGATGGTGACCGACACGGCGCAAGTGGCCGAGGTGGATAGTAGCGACCTGGAAATGCGGCAGTTCCTCGAGAGCCAGTACTTCTTCCTGATGGAAAGTGCGACGCGCAAGAGCTTCATTCCACCAGCGGCTGAGAAGGAGGAGGTATTGGCCATGCGGGTCAGCGGACTGAAAGACCCCTCGTTCCTGGCGTTGGCGGCACAGACCAAGACCTTCAGCATCTACGAACCGCAGATCAGCATCTCCGAGAAGTTCTACATGGGGCCCCTGGCACCGGGCAGCACGAAGAAATACCTCTTCCTGATCCAGGATACCCTCTACCAAGGCGCTGATAGTGTGTTCGTGATCAGCTACAAACCGCGGAGAGGCACGAAGTTCAACGGCTTGGTCGGGCTGCTCTATATCAACACCAACGGCTACGCGGTGCAGAACGTGACCGCAGAAGCCGCCGAGCGTGATGCTGCCGCGAGCATCCGGTTCCAGCAGTTGCATGAGCGGGTGGATGGCAAGGCGTGGTTCCCTGTCCAGTTGAACGCGTTCATCTACCTCGATAACGCCGTGATCAATGGCTATGTGCCCTATGGCGTCACCCGTACCTACTTGAAGGACATCGAAGTGGATGCGAACGTGGAGCGAAAGGAGGTGCGTGGACCGGAATTGGTGATGGATCGCATGAGCGTGCGGCAGGACGAGGCCTATTGGGCAGGCCTTCGAACCGATTCGCTCGACGCGAAAGCCCTGAAGACCTACCACGTGATCGACAGCCTGGGCGCCGAGGTGGACCTGGACCGCAAGGTGAAGTGGCTGTCTGCGTTGGCAACAGGGCGCCTGCCGATCGGCCCTGTGGACCTGCTGTTGGACAAGGTGATGCGGTACAACGGCTATGAAGGTTTCCGTTTGGGGGCCGGGTTCGCCACGAACGATCGGGTTACCCGGTATGCGAGCGTCGGGGGCTATGCCGGCTATGGCTTCAGGGATAAGAACTGGAAATATGGTGGTTTCCTGGTGGTGAAGCCGTGGTATGGACGTGATCTCTCCTTGAAGGTATTCCACGAGCTCGATGTGCTGGAAAGCGGCGGTGTCGCCTTCGAGGGACCGCGACCGCTGCTCACCAACGAGAGCACGCGCTGGCTCTATGTGGATCGCATGGACCATTACGAACGCAGCGGTGCCCAGTTCGCTTTCCGCGTGGGTTCAGCACTGCGCTTCTGGGCCGGAGCGGAGCGTGAGGTGCGCGAGAACAGGCTGGGTTACCAATACGTGGATCGTAGAAGCGAGGCCGTTACCCTGCTGCGTGATCGGTTCACCACCGGTGGGTTCACCTTCGGGATGCGCTTCGCCTTCCGCGAGCGCATGGCCCGGTTGCCGGATCGGGAGATCTCCCTCGGCACCCGTTGGCCGATCCTGCTGATTTCGGCTTTCCGGTCGGTGGATGGAATGTTCGGTGGTGAACTGGAGACCTGGCGTCTGAACGCGGCGATCGACAAGACCTTCCACCTGCGGTTGGTGGGTGATCTGAGCGTTCGCCTCATGGGTGGCATCGCGGACCGGAACGCACCCTATCCCTACCTCTACAACTTGCGCGGGACCAATGCCTTCGACCAACAGCAACACGAAGCGGGGCGCAAACTGCTCGTAGCTGCGGACAACACCTTTCAGACCATGCGGCCCAATGAGTACCTCGCCGACCGGTACATGGCCTTGCACCTGCGACACAGTTTTGGCACCCTGTTGGTGAAGGGGAAGCACTTCAAGCCTCGTCCAGGCCTTGTCTACAATGCCGCTATCGGCGAATTGGCCCATCCGGAACTGCACCGCGGCCTCTCGTTCGCAGCCATGGGCGTACCTTATCTGGAAGGCGGTGTGGTGGTGGATGGTCTCTTCAGTACGCTGGGCGTGGGAGCCTATTACCGCCATGGAGCCGGGATGTTCGAGGACACCTTGGACAACTTCGCCTTCAAGTTGACGGCCAGTTTCGCATTCTGAGAAGGGCATTCCTCCGCGTATTTCGCACCTTTGCCCGTCCCGGTGGTAGCTCCTGTGCTCCACCAGGTGTGTAGATATGTGGGCATGGCTGGCGAATAGAGTACTCCGCAACCGGATCGCGATCCTGATCGCCGTGGCTGCATGCACCGCTCTGCTCGGGTACAAGGCCACCCAGGTGCAGATGAACTACAAGCACGGCGGCCTGCTACCCAAGACCGATAGCGCCTACGTGGAGTACGAGCGCTTCCTGCGCACCTTCAGCGAGGATGGCAACGTGATGGTGGTGGGTACGCAGGGCGAACAGCTCTACACCCCGAAGAATTTCGGCGCTTGGTATGCCTTGGGGAACGATCTCCGCAGTATCCACGGCGTCGATAGCATCTTTTCCGAGGCGCACCTCTACGAGCTCGTGCGCGACGATAGTCTGAAGCGCTTCACGGTGCAGCAGGTCATGCGCGGAGCTCCGAAGGATCAGGCGGAGATGGACTCCATCCTGGCACACGTACGCGCCCTGCCATTCTATGACGGACTGCTCTTCAACGACAGCACCAAGGCCAGCTTGATGATGGTGTTCGTGAACGCCAAACTATTCGATACCGACGAACGCCAAGGCGTGGTGGCGAAGGTGGAGGAACGTGTGGCGCGTTTCGGAGCGGACACCGGCATGCCTGTGCATGTGAGCGGTCTGCCCTGGATACGGGTGAAGAGCACTCAGCTGGTGAAGGGGGAGATGCCCCTGTTCATGGGCCTCAGCCTGGCCCTGTGCGGTTTGTTGCTCCTGTTGTTCTTCCGCAGCTGGCGCGTGATGTGGATCTGCCTTGGCGTGGTGGCCATCAGCGTTATCTGGAGTTTCGGCGCTATGGCCCTGCTGGGATACAAGATCACCATCCTGCAATCGGTGATCGCTCCACTGGTCATCGTTACCGGCGTTCCGAACTGCGTCTTCCTGATCAACGCCTACCACTACGAGTTCGTGCGGCATGGCAACAAGATCAAGTCGCTGCAACGGGTCATCAGCCGTATTGGAGCTGCCGCGTTCATGACCAACGCCACTACGGCGGTGGGCTTCACCACGTTCTGCTTCACCTCCAGCGATACCCTCAAGGAATTCGGTTGGGTGGCCACCATCGGCATCATGGTGCTTTGGGCCCTCAGCATGTTGCTGATACCGATCCTCTTCAGCTTCATGCCCGCTCCAAAGTCACGCCACTTGAGCCATTTGGACAGGCATTGGCTGGATCGCGCCGTGGAGTGGATCGTGGCCGTCTCCAAGCAGCGTCGTCCGTTGATCTACTCCATCACGACCTTCCTGACCGTGCTGGCGTTCATCGGCATCTTCCGCATGAAGGACGAGAGCCGTATCGTGGATGATCTACCGGAGGATAACCCCGTCCTCACGGACCTGCGATTCTTCGAGTCCAACTTCAAGGGTGTGATGCCATTGGAGATCCTGGTGGACACCCGCAAAAAGGGCGGCGCGTTGACGGACCCCACGCTGAAGCGCATCGTGAAGCTGGAGGATACACTGGACACGTATCCCGAGTTCAGCAAGGCCATCAGCATCGCCGATGCCGTCAAGTTCACCAAGCAGGCCTTCTACGGGGGGAATCCAGAGAAATACGCGCTCTTGAACAGCACGGATAAGGCCTTCATCATGCCCTACCTGGAAGGTGCTCAGGGCAAAGAGGGAATGGCCCGGTCGTTCATCGATAGCACCCGGCAGACCACCCGGGTAACGGTTCAGATGGCGGATGTTGGCACCACGCGGATGGAAGGTTTGCTCGACCGGTTGCGGATGCAGGTGGACAGCATCTTCGATCCCGCGAAGTACATCGTCACCTTCACGGGCACCTCGGTGGTCTTCCTGAAGGGTAGTAGTTACCTCGTGGATAACCTCATCACAAGCCTGTTCTGGGCGGTCATCATCATCGTGGGCTTGATGGCATTGCTCTTCAACTCCTTCAGGATACTGGTCGTGGCCCTGATCCCCAACATGATCCCGCTCCTGTTCACCGCAGGGCTGATGGGCTTCTTCCACATCCCCATCAAGCCCAGTACCATGCTTGTTTTCGGCATTGCGCTCGGCATCGCCGTGGATAACGCGATCCACTTCCTGGCGCGCTACCGGTTGGAGCTGAAGTTGACCGGCAACGATCTGCAAAAAAGCGTGGACCTCGCGACCCGTGAAGTGAGCGTGGGGATCATCTACACCAGCGTGGTTCTGCTGGCGGGCTTCTCGCTCTTCGGCTTTTCGCACTTCGGCGGGATCCGGGCCCTCGGGATCCTCACCACGATCACCTTGTTGGTGGCGATGCTCACGAACCTTCTCGTACTGCCAGCGTTATTGCTGAGCCTCAACAAACGCATCATGAGCAAGGCGTTCCAAGAACCCCTGTTGGAGATCCTGGACGAGGAAGAGGACATCGAGCTGATGGAACTGAAGCTCGATCGGCCCACCGCATCGCCGGATGCCCCTGAAGGCGATGAGATGGAACAACGTTGAACGACTGTCATGAAAGGGATCATTCTCGCCGGTGGATCCGGCACCCGCCTACACCCGCTGACCCTCGCGGTGAGTAAACAGTTGATGCCGGTGTACGATAAGCCGATGATCTACTATCCGCTCAGCACCCTCATGGCGGCGGGGATCCGGGAGATCCTGATCATCAGCACCCCACACGATCTCCCGAACTTCCAGAAATTGCTTGGTGATGGAAGGTCCTTGGGCTGCACCTTCACCTATGCCGAGCAGAAGGTCCCCAATGGACTCGCCCAAGCATTCGTGATAGGCCGCGAGCATGTGGGGAACGATAGCACCGCCCTTATCCTGGGAGACAACATCTTCTACGGCACCGGCCTGGGGCGCAAGCTGAGCGAGCATACCCAACCCGCTGGTGGTCTAGTGTTCGCCTATCACGTCAGCGATCCAGAACGATACGGAGTGGTGGAGTTCGATGCACAGAACCGTGTGCTGAGCATAGAGGAGAAACCTGCGGTGCCCAAGAGCAATTATGCCGTTCCAGGTCTTTACTTCTACGCCAATGATGTGCTCGACATCGCCCGTGACCTGCGCCCCAGTGCGCGCGGCGAGTACGAGATCACCGATGTGAACAAGGAGTACCTGCGGCAAGGGCGTCTGAAGGTGGAGATCCTCGATCGCGGCACCGCCTGGTTGGATACGGGCACCTTCGCTTCCCTCACACAGGCTGGTCAGTTCGTACAGGTCATCGAAGAACGACAAGGCCTGCGCATTGGCTGTATCGAGGAGGTAGCCTACAAGAAAGGCTTCATCGATGCGGAGCAACTCGAGCGCCTGGCACAGCCACTGATGAAAAGCGGCTACGGCGAGTACTTGATGAAACTGCTGCGCGCGTGATGACCGGACACCGCGCCCTGTTCGACGCGCACGTGGAGCGTTGGATAGCTGCGCTTCCAGCAGGTGGCTTGTATGAACCGATGGCTTATCTCCTTCAGCTCCCGGCCAAACGCATCCGTCCGGTGCTGACCATGATGGCCTGTGAACTTTTCGGCGGTCGGTCGGAGGATGTGCTGGATCAGGCCTTGGGTATCGAACTCTTCCACAATTTTACCTTGATGCACGACGACATCATGGACGCCGCATCCCTAAGGCGTGGTAGGCCCACCGTGCATGCCAAGTGGAACACGAACACCGCCATTCTGAGCGGCGATGCCATGTTGGTGATGGCCTATCAGTGCATGGGCACGGGATCGGGCGTGTTGGATGTCTTCAGCACGCACGCGCTCGATGTATGCAAAGGCCAGCAGCTCGACATGGAATTCGAACAACGCAGTGATGTGAGCCTCGACGAATATCGTGAGATGATCCGCCTGAAGACGGCGGTCCTCCTCTCCGCATCATTGCGCATCGGTGCCATCAAAGCGGGAGCATCAGTGGTGGATCAGGACCGTATCGGTGCCTTTGGTGAGAACCTCGGTCTCGCGTTCCAGTTGCGCGATGATCTGCTCGATGCGTTCGGCGAGTCGCACATCACCGGGAAAGAGCAAGGCGGCGACCTGCGGAACGGCAAGAAGACCTGGTTGCTCATCCGGGGCCTTGAATGCGAACAGGAGGCGGGAACAAAGGTGCTGCGACAAGAGCTTGAACGTTCTCCAATGGATCGCGATGTCCCCGCCATGGTGAACGCCCTTCGGGGTCTTGGGGTCGACGCCGAAGCGGAAGCGGAGGTACATCGCTTGGAAGCGATGGCGACATCGAGTTTGGAGGCCGTCGATCCAACTCGTGTGCGCACTGCGCCACTGTTCGCGCTTGCGGAGGCACTACGCGTGCGAGCGACCTAGCCCACCAGATCCCTCAATGCAGGTTCCAACGCTGGGTGCTTGAACCGGAATCCGGTGTCGATGAGCCGTTGATGCGAAGCTCGCGAGCCCTCCAGCAGGATCGTGGAAAGTTCACCGAGGGCCAACCGTAGAAAGACCGCAGGTACGTTCGGCAGGAAGTAGGGTCTGTGCATCACGCGTGCGAGGGTCCGCATCAGCGTGTCGTTCGTCACATCATTTCCGGTGTTCACATTGTAGGCTCCGCTGAAAGCTTCATTGAACAAGGCCTCTTGATAGATGCGGACCAGATCGTTCAAGTGGATCCAAGGGACCCATTGCCTGCCAGAACCCAATGCCGAAGCAGCGCCGAAACGCACGGGCATGGCCAGTTTCTTCAACGCACCGCCTTCGCTTGCCAGCACCATGGGTGTGCGCAGCTTGACCACCCGGGTGATCTCCGACCACTCATCTACAGCTTCCTCCCACGCCACACTGATCCGGGCGATCGTATCCTTCCCAGCGGGATCCGTTTCCACGAAGACATGGTCCGTGGTGGTGGCGCCGTAGTAGTTGATACCGGCCGCACTGATGAAGACCACGGGCGTGGACCCATGGGCAAGCACCGCTTTCAATAGCAGTCGCGCTGATGCGGCCCTGCTCGCGATGAGCTCATCCACGCGGGCTTTGCTCCAACGCGCGTCAGCGATGCCAGCGCCGGCCAGGTGAACGATGTGCGTGACACCATCAAGGCACTTGGGGTCCAGAAACCCCGTGTCCACATCCCACTTGAAGTGGTTCTTTTCACCCTTGTCCTTGGAACCGCGTCCGAGCTTGTGGATCGTATGGCCTTGCCCTTGTAGTGCACTGCTCAATGCGGTGCCGATGAGGCCCGAGGCGCCTGTGATCAATACGGTGGCCATGCGTCTCTTTCGTGCAAAGAGAACACGGTGCGGATCGGATGGTTCAGGACTTCACAATGATCAACAGGATCATCGTACCACGACCCGTTCCACATGGCGCGCACCGGAAGCCAGGGATCGAATGTGGACCAATACGAACCCGGTATGCTCGGCGGGTACTTCGATGAGCGCCGAACCGCCGGGAAGACTCTGGTGATGGAGCAGACGTCCATCTGCGGTGAGGAGGGAGACCTCAGCGACTTGAGGCAGATCGCTGATCCAAAGGTGATGGCCTTGTGACGGGTCTTGCCGAACACGAGGGATGAACGATCGCAGCTCTTCAGATCCCGCTGTGATGCATGCCGGTTCGTTGGAGGCCAAGGTGACCACGGAAAGAACGGCAGAAGCGCTGCACGGAGGCTGGCCCACGGTATAGGTGTGGATCCCGTTCAGCGACAGACCTGGTGTGAAGATGCCATTGGTCGGCTCTCCGTTCGGATCCACCCATTGCCCACTAAGCGTAGGGAATCCGTTGAGGCTGTCGAGCATGGTGAACGGTGCTCCATTCTCACATACGATGGCAGTTCCGTTGCTTCCAGGGTTCGGGGCACTCGTTACCACGATGCTGTACGCGTAGGTGCGCGTGCCGGCATAGGGGCAGGAGTTGTCGCTAGCCGTGATCGTGAACGGGTAGGAACCGGTGGTGACGGGGTCCCAGCAGAGTTGTGCGACGGCGGGGTTCGTTCCGGCGATCGACAACGTCGCGCCCGGCAGGCTGGAGGCCAGGTCCGTGCTGAGCAGGAGCTGCTGGCCCACGTCAGGATCCGCGATGGTGATGGAAGCGCAGAACGCTCCGGTGCCGCAGACTGAAAGCGAACGGTCGCCGACGATGCTGGCGGGCCCTGTGCTTGCCGTGAACGTGCCACTCGATGCCGAAGGGGGTTGGTTGTTACAGGCGGTGACCACGAAGAGGAAGTCGCGCATCACTTTTCCAAGTACTTGACCATTCGTTCCGGTTTCTGTCACCTCCACCACCACGATGATGGCACCTGCGGCCGAAGGGACGAAGCGTACCTCGCCGGTCACAGGATCGATGGTCATTCCTTCGAAGGGTTCAGCCCCGCTATAGCCACCACCGTACAGCACGGGCAGTGGAGCTGGACTTCCGAAGCGGGCATCGATCAGCGCGTAGCTCAAGTTATTCCCGTCGCTATCGACCGCACTCGCATCATGGCTCACCTCTTGGCCTACGCAGACCGTCGGCACCGTGTTGTTCACGAATTCCGGAGCGGCGTTGCAGATGCCGCCTGGGTTGTTCACGATCGTTTCCAGGTAGAGACCTGGTGTACCTTGTACGTTCAGCGAGCTGCCCCTGCAACAGATGAACCAACTGATCACCCAATTGGTACACGGACTAAGGAAAACGGTGGCGCGGTAGGTGGCAAGACTGTAACCCTGCAGGCTGCCCCCGTTGCAGGTACTGTTGGGGAGTTCAGAGGGACACAAGGAAGAGACCTCTTCCACGGTCACCGGTTGCAGCGCATTCAGCGTGAAACTCACTCCGCAGTCGTTCGAGAGGTAGATGCTCTGCGGGGTGAGCTGCTCTCCGGCACAGTCGCGGAACAACTGCAGCGTGATCTCATGGAAATTCCCGCCCGTACACCGAGTGGTGATGGAGCCCCCGGCATAATGGTCGGCGCGACTTTCAGCGAAGGGGAGCGCGACGAACGCGAGAAGGAGATGGCGGATACGCATACGGTGACGTGGTAGACCGCGTGAAGATACACGGTCCGCAAGAGCCGGTCCAGCGCGTGCTTAGCGCGCGCGATCGAGGGTCTTCAGGTCCTCGTCGATGAAGCCCTCTTTTTTGCCGAAGATGGCCGCGTCATCCCGCATGTACATGAGTTCACCCGTGCCCACGTTGAAGATCCGCTTGAAACAGTGTTTGTTCTTGTTCTCGCCGGTGATGACGACATCGCTGATGGTGATGCCTTTGTCCTGCTTCTCCAAGGCACCGGCGAGCTGGGCAAGCGCCATCACCTGGCAAGGGGCAGCGTAGAACTCCTTCACCTTGGCGGCATCGGGAAGGCTCTTGTCCGCATGTTCCTGCGCCATCCATAGCTCCGTGTCGCGCACCATACGGTTCCGCGAAGCATAGGTGCGGTCCGCGGTGGTCTTGTCCGTGATCTTCCCGGTCTCCACCAAGGTCAGGTAGTTCTGCAGGTGTTTCAGGTACACATCCAGGAGGCGCGCCAGGCCCTTTTCGTTGATGGCTTTGGTGTCGATCTGGATGAAGGCCAACTCCTGTTCCGCTGGGATGCTCGTGAACTGGTCGTCCGTTTGAGCGAGCACTTCACCTTTTTTCGGTTTCCACCCCTTCACCAATGTGAGGAAGGTGGCCTCGTACTTCACGGGGTCGGTCTTGCGGGTCTTCAGCAGATAGGTGCGGTCCGGGGAAATGGGCTGCGTGGCGAGTTGCGCCGTGCTCACGAATTCGACCTCGCCGGTGAGCTTCCAGACGGCTTTGGCGCTCTCCAACATCGTGCGGTTGTAAGGCGAATCGGCGGCGTCCAGCACCACCACGGTCTTGGTGGCTTTGGCGGCTTTCACCGCATTGGCATCGAACGTGCCATATTGAGCGTGTACCGAGGTTGCGGTGAGGAGTGCGGCGATGGCCAGGGAGCGGATCTGCATGTGTTTCGTGTCGTTGTGCGATGCGCGGCGAAAATAGTGCCACATACCGCCCACCTTTGTCCGAGTTCTCCACACCATGGACAAGTCCTTGTCAAGATCCGACCAACAGGGCATACGGCTCCACCTGGACCGCGCCGAGGTGCTTGCGGCCACGGTGGATCAGCTGCGTAAGGACTTGGCGGTGGGGGCTGACGAGATCATCCCACCCGATGACCCCGCCAATGCCTTCGAACACCTCCAGGCCCAGGTGGCGCCGGTCCTGCGGGCCTTGGCCACATCCGGTGACCATGCGTTGCGCGTGGCCATGTACCGCGTGGACATCGCAGAGGCCCACCTCCGCCGGACTTTGGATAGGGGTGGGCCGGACGCATTGGCCGGAGAAGTGGTCCTAAGGGCCTTGCAAAAAGTGCTCACGCGTATGCGGTTCGCCGGACGCTATTGAAACCGGCCGCCCTCAGCAGCTTGAGGGTGCGCGGTCGTACTTGGGAACAAGTGCTTGCCTTTCGCCGTATAGCGCGCTCGCCCGTAGCTAACTTTGCGCGGCCGTTCCGGCTTCCGAATGGATAAGTACTCCTACCTCAGCAATGTCGACAGCGCCTGGCTGGACGATCTGTACCAACAATACCAGCAGGACCCCGCCAGCGTGGAGACCGGATGGGCCCGGTTCTTCGAAGGGTTCGAGTTCGCGAAGTCCGTTCAAGGTGATGGGGATGGTGCCCTGACCGCGACGAAGGGCGCACCGAGCCCTGGTGGTAATGAGCGCTTCGAGAAGGAGTTCAAGGTGATCGACCTGATCAATGCGTACCGGCAGCGCGGACACCTCTTCACCAAGACCAACCCGGTGCGCGATCGGCGGAAGTATGCCCCGCCGCTTGACCTGGAGACCTATGGCTTGGCCAACTCGGATCTGGATACCGTCTTCAGCGCAGGGAATGAGGTCGGCATCGGACCGGCGAAGCTGCGTGATATCGTAGCGCTGTTGGAGCAGACCTATTGCGAGAGCATCGGCGCGGAATTCAAGTTCATCCGCAACCCGGAAAAGGTGCGTTGGTTGCAACAACGCATGGAAAGCACGCGCAATGTGCCCGTGTTCACCATCGAGCAGAAGAAGGAGATCCTGGAGAAGCTGAACGAGGCGGTGGTCTTCGAGCGCTTCCTGGGTAAGAAGTTCATCGGGGCCAAGCGGTTCAGCATCGAAGGTGCCGAAGCCCTGATCCCGGCATTGGACACGGTGATCGAACATGGTGCGGAACTCGGCATCACGGAATACGTGATCGGTATGGCCCACCGCGGGCGCCTGAACGTGCTGGCCAACACCTTGCGCAAGAGCTATGACCAGATCTTCAGCGAGTTCGAGGGCAAGGATTACGAAGACCAGCTCGTGGAGGGCGATGTGAAGTACCACATGGGCTACAGCAGCATGCTGAAGACCAATTCGGGCAAGGATGTGCGGTTGACCCTCGCTCCGAATCCGAGCCACCTGGAAACGGTGGGGCCCATCATGCAAGGCATCTCACGCGCCATCATCGAGCACGACGACGACTTCGCCAAAGGCATCACCGCGCCCATCCTCATCCATGGTGATGCGGCGGTGGCCGGCCAGGGTGTCGTGTACGAAGTGGTGCAGATGGCAGGACTGAAGGCCTACGAGGTCGGTGGCACCATCCATATCGTGGTGAACAACCAGGTGGGATTCACCACCAACTACATCGATGCTCGCACGAGCACCTACTGCACCGATGTGGCCAAGGTGACGCAATGCCCGGTGTTCCATGTGAATGGTGATGATGCCGAGGCCGTGGCCTACACCATGAAGTTGGCCATGGATTACCGCCAGAAGTATGGTACCGACATCTGGGTGGATATCCTGTGCTACCGCAAACACGGGCACAACGAGGGCGACGAACCCAAGTTCACGCAGCCCTTGTTGTACAAGAAGATCGCGAAGCATCCTGATCCACGCGCCATCTACACCCAGAAGTTGATCGACAGTGGGGTGGAAGGTGCCGAAGATCTCGCCCGTGAAATGGAGGAGTCCTTCACGCGGATGCTGGATGACCGCCTGAACGAAGCGAAACAGGTGCGGGTGGGCCGCATCACCAATTTCATGGAGGAGCGCTGGAAGGGCTTCAAACGCGCTGAGCCGAAGGACTTCGCCAAGTCCCCGGCCACCGGTGTGAAGAAGGAGGTCCTCCAGCTCATCGGTGAGAAGTTGAGCAGCCTCCATCCCGATGGCAAGCAGTTCTTCAGCAAGCTGGAGAAGATCCTCGGCGACCGCAAGCGGATGATGGAGACGGGCCAACTCGATTGGAGCATGGGCGAACTCCTCGCATACGGTTCGCTCCTGGTCGAAGGCCATCCCGTACGCTTCACCGGACAGGATGTGGAGCGCGGCACCTTCAGCCACCGCCATGCCGTGGTGAAGGTCGAGGACAGTGAGGAGGAGTTCATCCATCTCAAGCACATCCAGGAAGGTCAGGCACTGCTGCAGATCTACAATTCCTTGTTGAGCGAGTACGCCGTGCTCGGTTTCGAATACGGGTATGCGCTCGCGAGGCCCAACGCCCTCACCATTTGGGAAGCACAGTTCGGCGATTTCGTGAATGGCGCCCAGATCGTGCTGGACCAGTACCTCTGCTGTGCCGAGGAGAAATGGGGCACGCAGAACGGCGTGGTGTTGTTGCTTCCGCACGGCTACGAAGGCCAGGGCGCCGAGCATAGCAGTGCCCGTATGGAGCGTTTCCTCCAGAGCTGTGCCGATCTGAACATGGTGGTGGTGAACTGCACCACACCGGCCAATTTCTTCCACGTCCTACGGCGACAGCTGGCCTGGGATTTCCGCAAGCCACTGGTGGTGTTCACGCCGAAGAGCCTGTTGCGCCATCCCCGGTGCGTGAGCGCGTTGGAGGAATTCACCACGGGCGGATTCCAGGAACTCATGGATGATGCGACGGTTGATCCGAAAGCCGTACGTACCGTGATCTTCACGCAAGGAAAGATGCACTATGACCTGGCTGAGCACCGGGAGAAGAATGGCATCGCCGATACTGCGTTGGTGCGGTTGGAGCAGATACACCCGCTGCCGGTGGAGCAGATGCGCGCCGTGTATAAGAAGTACGCAAAGGCAGAGCGGTACATCTGGGTGCAGGAAGAGCCCTTGAACATGGGCGCTTGGCACTACATCGCCATGAACGCCACAGATGTGAAATGGGAGGTGATCGCGCGTCCAGCGAGCGGAGCCCCCGCCACGGGCAGCAGCAAACGCAGCGCCAACCAACAGATCGCCATCATCGAACAAGCGTTCGCGAAGTCAACCACGCAGGCGAAGAAGGTGAAGGCCTGAAACTAGTCAACCAACCACGAAGCACACATCACGATCCCATCATGGCAACCGTCGATATCAAGGTCCCGAGTCCTGGAGAGAGTATCACCGAAGTGCGTATCGCACAGTGGTTGGTGAAGGATGGCGATGTGGTGAGCAAGGATCAGGTGATCGCCGAGATCGATAGTGACAAGGCCACCTTGGAACTGAGCGCCGAATCAGCCGGACAGGTGAAACTGCTTGCAGAAGCGGATCAGACCGTGAACGTGGGTGATGTGGTGGCCAAGATCGATACCAGCGTGGCCGCGCCTGCGAAGAGCACCGAGAAGGCGGCTCCTACGAAGGAGGAGAAGGCGCCTGCCAAAGCTGAACCAGCGAAGGCGCCCACAGCGACCGCTGCGGCGAGCGCTACTCCAGTGGCCAAGGCCATGTTGGATGAAAAAGGCCTGAGCGCCGACAAGGTGAAAGGCACGGGCCCGAACGGCCGCGTTACGAAAAGCGATGTGAGCGCCTACGTCAGCGGAGGTGTGAAAGCTGATGCCATCGCCATGAACGGCTGGGGTGGTTCACGCGAACAGAAGCGCAGCAAGATGACCTCCTTGCGCCAGACCGTGGCGAAACGCCTGGTGATGGCGAAGAACCAGACCGCCATGCTCACCACCTTCAACGAGGTGGACATGAGCGCGGTGATGGCCATGCGGGACAAGTACAAGGACAAGTTCAAGGAGACGCATGGTGTGAACCTCGGGTTCATGAGCTTCTTCACCAAAGCGGTAACAGAAGCGCTTCGTCTGTTCCCGGCAGTGAACGGCCAGATCGATGGCGAGGAGATCATCCTGAGCGACTATGCCGATATCGGGATCGCCGTAAGCTCGCCGAAAGGACTGATGGTGCCGGTGCTGCGCAACGCGGAGAAGCTGTCGCTGGCGGAGATCGAAGCGGGTATCAAGGCGCTGGCGGTGAAGGCACGCGATGGTAAATTGACCATCGATGAGATGACAGGAGGCACCTTCACCATCACGAATGGTGGTGTGTTCGGTAGCATGCTGAGCACCCCGATCATCAACCCACCGCAAAGCGCCATCCTGGGTATGCACAATATCGTGGATCGACCCGTGGCCGTGAATGGTCAGGTGGTTATCCGCCCGGTGATGTACGTGGCGCTGAGCTACGACCACCGCATCATCGATGGCAAGGAGAGCGTGAGCTTCCTGTACAAGGTGAAGGAAATGATCGAGGACCCCAACAAGCTGATCTTCGGCGCCAAGGATCCTGGCGAGGTGCTGCTCGGGCTTTAGTTCCCGATGAACACCGTGATGGCCATCGTGCTGTCTCGGTTCATGTGCAACAACCGCCAGGTGGGACAGGTATCGGTCCCTGATCGCGCACGTCTAGCGTACGATTATTGTCGGATCGGCGCGAACGCGCGACCTCTCCGAGACCGCTTCGGTGGATCTTCCGGCGTCGCAATGGTGCGAGAAGGTTCTATTCCGCCAGTTCGTGCGCGAGCATGGTGGGCCAGTTCCTGGCGTGCAAATGGCTCACGGGTCGGTCTTCGGGACGAATGGTTCTGGATCATCTGTGATCACGGTGAGCGCATCCCCTGCTCCGTTCGAGATGTTCACGATCACGGCTGGATATCCCCTTCCGTGCAACGCGTGATAGGCTGCGGTCGTCCATATCTTGAACCTTCGGAACATCGACCTCATCAAACCTCCTCCCATGAAAAGATCCTTACGATACGTTCTGCTCTTTCCGCTTCTCGCAGGAGTGGTAGCGGCCACGACCCATGCCCAGCTCCTGTTGAGCGAGCAGTTCACAGGCGGTGCCAGTACGACGGGCTTCACCGTCGAGTCTGCCGCTGATAGTGATTGTGATTGGACCTTCGCCCCCGGAGACCTTACGGAAACCACGTTCAGCGTGGATGGAGCGGGAGCCGTTCCCTCCGGTGCAGGATTCGATGGTGACTTCGCTTTCTTGGATAGCGATGCTTGCGGAGGCAGCGGGATCACGGTGAACAGCTGGCTGGTATCGCCTGCTTTCGATGCCAGTGGTTCGAACATCCTCGTCCTTTCTTTTTCGCACCAGTTCCAGGCCAGATTGCAGTCTTTCTGCAAGGTGGAGGTGTATGACGGCACCACTTGGAATGAGATCGTCACATACACGGGCACAAGCGTCGGTTATCCGAACCCCGCGCAGGTAGCCACGTTCGACATCACTGCTGCTGCTGGTGGTTCGGCCCAAGCCCAAGTCCGATTCCAATTCAATTCCGGTTGGGATTGGTGGTGGGCATTGGACGATATCAAAGTGGAGAACGTAGCGTGCTACTTCCCGAGCGGATTGGCTGCCACGAACCCCGGGAATGCTGGGGCTACCATCACCTTCACCGAGAATGGAAGTCCTTCGTACGAATGGGTGGTGACCACCGGTGCTGTTCCAGATGGCACCAACGCTGTCGCGAGTGGCACAGCACCGAACACCAACGCGACCGGATTGCAAGCCGGCACGCCTTACACCGTGTTCGTTCGATCGGCCTGTGATGGCGGTGGTTTCAGCGTCTGGAGCCCTGGTGTGACCTTCTTCACGGCGATCGGCAACGATGAGTGCATCAACGCGGTGCCCTTGACCGTGAACACGGACTACGAATGCGGTGTGAAGACCCCCGGAACGGTGATCGGTGCGACGGCCTCCGGCATCACGTCCACCTGTTTCGGGACCGCCGATGACGACGTCTGGTTCAGTTTCGTGGCGCTGACCACCACGCATCGGGTCTCGATCATCGACATCACGGGGTCCACAACTGACTTGTATCACGCGCTTTGGAGCAATACGTGCGGCTCGTTGGAACTCGTACCGAATTCCTGCAGTGATCCACAAGAAAGCAACCCCGCGGGCCTTACGCCGGGGGAGACCTACTACTTGCAGATCTACACGTGGACGGGCTCGCCAGCACAGACCTCTGTATTCAATGTCTGCATCGGTTCCGATCCCTCCATCGGTATCGTTGAACGCACCGGAGGCCGGCAGTTCAGGGCTTTCCCGAACCCTGCGCATGACCGGATCACCTTTGAGGTGGATGATCGCATCATCAACCAATTGAAGGTGCTGGACAATGCCGGTCGTACCGTTATGCAGGGTCCGTTCGAACGGACATTGGATGTTCGTGGATTGGAGCTGGGGACCTACACGGTAGTCTTCGTTGATGAGACCGGAGGTATCAGTGCACGAAGCAGGTTCGTGCGGGATTGACGGTCTTCGACTTTATGAGCGCCCGCGCATGGTACATGCGCGGGCGCTGTCATTTTCACTTGCGAACTCTGACGCAGGAATGTACCCTCACACCGCGCTGTTAACAAGTGTGAACCGTGCCACGGATAAGCCTATTCTAGTGAGGCTACGTTTGCGCGGCACCTCGTTCCGTCGTGTGATCCGTGTTTAGCGTGGTTCCTCTAGGGTGCTCTCCCTGCGGCCCTTCCAGGTAATCCCAGACCCACGGGATCAGCTGCGTGACGAGTGCGCCACCAAGCTGGTCGGTACATGGCTGAACAACGACGCATCCTCAACGCGGTGAGCCTGCTGGCTTCCGCCGCACGCACCACTCTTCGATCCCTTATCCCCGCGGTAGCGGCGTTGCTGCTCTGGCAGTCGGAGGCCTACGCCACGCACGCCATGGGTGGTGATATCACCTACGAGTGCCTGGGTAATAACCGGTACCGGGTGAACATGAGCTTCTTCCGGGACTGTAACGGTGTTGGAGCACCCACCAGTTGCAGCAACGGCGACCTCCGGTTCAATGTGCGTTCCACCACGTGCAATGCCAACTTCAACGCCTGCTTCGTGCGGCAGAGCATCGAAGTGGTCACGCCCATCTGCCCTGGGGCCGAGGATCGTTGCAACAGTTCCAACGGTCTGTATGGCGTGGAGCGCCATCGGTACAGTGCGGTGATCGATCTGACACCTTGGGCGGGATGCGGAACGGACTGGATCATCGACTGGGACCTGTGCTGCCGCAACAACGCGATCACTTCCTTGAACAACCCCGGTGGTCGTGACCTCTACCTGAGCGCCCGTCTCAACAACACGATCACGCCGTGCAACAGTTCCCCGCGGTTCATCAATGATCCGGTCCCTTTCGGTTGTGTAGGACAACCCATCGTTTACAACCATGGTATCACGGACCTTGCTGGCGACTCCTTGAGCTTTGAGCTGGCACCTGCGCGTGGAACGAACGGTGCGGCCATCCCCTACAATGCGGGCTACACCTTCACCCAACCGGTGATCACCAGTGGTGGTGCGAATGCCGTGACCATCGACCCTTCGACGGGAACCATCCGCTTCACACCGAGCATCGCGCAGTTCGCCGTCGTGACCGTGCTCGTCCGCGAATTCAGGAACGGAGTGCAGATCGGTCAATATACCCGCGATCTGCAGTTCGCCATCATCGCCTGCAACAACAATAACCCCACGGCCAGCGGTATCAACGGCACCAACAGCTTCGTGTACAACGTCTGTGCAGGAACCAATTTCTGCTTCGATGTGAACTCGGAGGATGCGGATGCGAGCCAGCTCGTTACCATGACCTGGAACGCTGCCATCCCAGGAGCGACGTTCACCACCACCGGTGGCCCTCGTCCGGTGGGTACCTTCTGCTGGACGCCCACCACTGCTGATATCGGTCAGCAGATCTTCACGGTGTCCGTGGAAGACAATGCATGCGTGCTGAATGGCTTCGGGACCGTCGGTTATCTCATCAACATCACCCCGCCGCTTACACCGGCAGTAGCTGGACCTGATCAAAGTGTCTGTGGTTTCACGACCACCTTGGCGGGTGTGCAGCCCTTCACGCAAGCTACGGGCACATGGACGGTGGTGAGCGGTACCGGAACCTTCGCCAACCCCAACAGCCCCACCACCACGGTGAGTGGAATGAGCACCGGGAACAACGTGTTCCGGTGGACCGTCAATTACCAGACTTGCGGGACCACCTCGGATGATGTGGTAGTGAGCACTTTCGACCCGGCGCATCCGGTTGCCAATGCCGGCCCAGCGCAGGACTTGTGTCAACCGACCAGTACGGCCACCCTCGCAGCCAATGTGGCCACGGCACCTGCTGTGGGTACGTGGACCTTGGTGAGCGGGGCCGGTGTGGTGACCAGCCCGAATAGCCCGACATCCACCGTGACAGGCCTTGGGCAGGGAACGAACGTGTTCCGCTGGACGATCGACAACGGTGCCTGTACGCCGCCCACGAGTTCACAAGTGAGCATCCGTGTGTTCAGCAACACGCAACCCGCCGCGAACGCCGGTCCTGATCAGCAATTGTGTTCTCCGAACCTCACGACCACACTCGCGGGCAACGCTCCGGTAGCACCAGCCACCGGGCAATGGACCGTGGTGAGCGGCACCGGGACATTCGCCAACGCCGCTGCACGCAATACCACCGTTTCCGGCCTCAGTATCGGGGTGAACCGATTGCGCTGGACCATCAACAACGGACCATGTACGCCACCCACCACGAGTGACGAGGTGGACATCGTCGTCTTCAACCCGAATAGCCCAAACGCGAGCGCTGGACCGAACCAACAGGTCTGTTCAGCGAATGCGACATTGGCCGGGAATGCACCACTCGCGCCGGCAACAGGTCTGTGGACGGTGGTGAGCGGTTCGGGCACCTTCTCCAACCCCAGCAGCCCCACTTCCACGGTCACCGGACTCTCGGTCGGTGCGAACGT
Organism: Flavobacteriales bacterium; assembly: GCA_016787995.1. Classification (GTDB taxonomy): domain Bacteria; phylum Bacteroidota; class Bacteroidia; order Flavobacteriales_F; family PHOS-HE28; genus PHOS-HE28. The sequence continues at coordinate 23,280 of JAEUTB010000117.1, forward strand.
GTTCCAATGGACGTTGAACAACGGTCCTTGTGCGAACGGTGTCACCACCTCGCAGGTCACCATCACACGCTTCGACGGCACCGCACCGGCCGCCGCAGCGGGCCCCGATCAGGATATCTGTACCGTGAGCGGTGGGAACACGGGCACCACGACACTGGCTGCCAATAGCGCCACCGCACCCGGCACGGGCCAGTGGACGGTCGTGAACGGCGCGGCCACCATCGCCAACCCTGCGTCACCGACCACGAGCGTCTCCGGTCTACCCATCGGGACCACCACGCTGCGCTGGACCATCAATAACGGCCCCTGTGTGCCGAACTCCACTACGGATGACGTGGTGATCCGGGTCTTCGACCGCAATGCGGCAGTAGCCAATGCCGGACCAGCGCAGAACCTATGTGCACCGGTGGCCAGCCTGACCTTGGCGGCCAATGCGGCCACAGCCCCTGCATCGGGAACGTGGTCCGTGGTGAGTGGTAGCGGCACCTTCGCCAACGCGAACAGTCCAACGACAACCGTAACCGCTGCAGGCTTGGGGGTGAACGTGTACCGTTGGACCATCAACAACGGTCCATGCCCAGGAGCGGTAACGACGAGCGATGTGACCATCACCATCTTCGATCCAGCGATCGCAAGTGCGAATGCCGGTGTCGATCAGGAGCTTTGTGGCACTGCGGGCACCACGCTGACGGGCAGTGCTGTAGCGGCTCCCGGAGCGGGAACATGGACCGTGGTGAGCGGCGCAGCGACTATAGCTAACGCCAACAGCCCCACAGCGTCGGTGAGCGGCCTTCCCATCGGCACCACCGTATTGCGCTGGACCGTGAACAACGGCCCCTGCGGTTCCACATCCGACGAGGTGACCATCCGTCGTTTCGACCCGAGCAACCCCGTCGCCAATGCTGGCCCGGATCAGAGCATCTGTGTTCCAGTAGCGCCGAACATCGTGACCATGGCGGCGAGCAGTGTGATCGCACCTGCTGTGGGTACATGGACCGTCGTTTCCGGAGGTGGTATCATCACCAACCCCAACAGCCCCACGACGCAGATCACCGGTCTACCCCTTGGCATCAGTGAATTCCGCTGGACCGTGAGCAATGGCCCATGTCCGGATGGACTTACCAACGATGTCGTGCGCGTATTCGTTTTCGACAGCAATACGCCGATCGCGAACGCAGGTCCGGACATTTCGTTGTGCACCACGAACGGCAGCACCACGATGGCGGGTAGCACCTACGCATCACCGGCTACGGGCCTTTGGACCTTGGTCAGTGGTACCGGTACTATCGTTGATCCCAGCAGTCCAACGACACAGATCACCGGTCTTCAGGTGGGGCAGAACATCTTCCAATGGACGGTGAACAACGGCCCCTGCGCGAGCGGGATCACCACGGACCAGATGAGCATCTTCGTCTACGATCCGAACAACCCTGTCGCCGCTGCAGGTCCGAACCAGAGCGTTTGTACCTCCGCCGGTAACACCATTACGCTTGAGGGCAGCCCCGTGACCTTCCCCGCAACGGGCGTTTGGACCGTTGTAGGAAGCCCGGCCACGATCGTTTCCCCGAACTCGCCGATCACACAGGTCACAGGGCTCGCAACGGGCAATTACTCCTTCATCTGGACCGTGAACAATGGGGTGTGTCCGAACCCGGTATCCAGCAGTACTTCATTGGTCGTGGTGGCGGATGGTACGGCCCAGGCCGCGCTCGCAGGACCTGATCAGAGCGTTTGTGGTGCATCCTCCGCCGTTACGATGGCGGCGAACACGCCAACAGGGGTAGCCACGGGCTCTTGGAGCGTGGTTCAAGGCACGGCCAACTTCAGCAACAACGCTTCCGCCTCGGCGACCGTGACCGGTCTCAGTGTCGGAGTGAACATCCTGCGCTGGAGCATCGATAACGGTGCATGCGGCATCACCAGTGACTTGGTCACCATCCTGGTCTACGATCCGAACAACCCTGTGGCCAATGCAGGTGCGGATCAGGAGTTGTGTACGCCGACGACAAGTACCGTGTTGTCCGGTAGTAACCTCATCATCCCCGCAGTCGGTCAGTGGACCTTGGTGAGCGGGGCTGGTACCATCGCCAATCCGACCGCACCGAACTCGGCCGTGAGTGGCCTGGCGGTAGGGGAGAACGTGTTCCGTTGGCAAGTGAATAACGGTGCTTGCCCGAGCCCGGTGACACAAGATGAGGTGAGCATCTTCGTCTTCGACAATGATGCGGCGGTCGCGAACGCAGGTCCTGACCAGGAGGTGTGTACCCCAGTGGCTTCGGTCACCTTGGTGGGTAATGCCCCGGTAGGCTCCGCTGTGGGCACATGGACCCGTATCTCCGGCGTGGGCACCATCACTGCGCCGAACGATCCGAACACCACGGTTACCGCTCTCGGTGTGGGCCTCAACATCTTCGAATGGTCCATCGACAATGGTTCTTGCGGTGCCACCACCGATCGTGTGAGCATCTTCGTATTCGATGGCACCAACCCTGAAGCGGATGCCGGTGCGGACCAGGAGATCTGTACGCCTGGAAGCACGGTCACGCTGTCCGGTAGCTCGGTGATCTTCCCTGCTTCGGGTACTTGGACCTTGGTGAGTGGCTCCGGCACCATCACTTCCCCGAACGACCCATCCACCACGGTGACCGGTCTTGCCGTTGGTGAGAACATCTTCGAGTGGACGGTACTGAACGGTCCCTGTGCGAACCCGATCACCTCCGACCAGGTGAGCATCTTCGTCTTCGACCTGGCCAACCCCGAGGCGGATGCAGGCCCGGACCAGGAACTCTGTTCGCCGACGTCAACCACGACATTGGACGGAAGTTCCGTGATCTTCCCGGCCAGCGGTACCTGGACCCTCACGCAAGGTTCTGGTGTGATCGCCAGCCCGAACGATCCGAACACCAGCGTAAGTGGTCTTGCCGTCGGCATCAACATCTTCACGTGGACCGTCGATAACGGACCTTGCACGAACGGTATCACCACCGATCAGGTGCGCATCCTGGTATTCGACGAGAACAACCTCGATGCGAACGCCGGGCCTGATCAGGAGCTTTGCACCCCGACATCGAGCACCACATTGAGCGGTAGCGCCGTGATCAGTCCTGCGGAAGGCACTTGGTCCATCGTCAGCGGCAGTGCGGTGATCGCGGATGCGAACGACCCGAACACGCTCATCACCGGGCTAGGGGTAGGTGAGGTGGTGCTGCGTTGGACGGTCGACAATGGCCCCTGCGCCAATGGGGTGACCACCGATGATGTCAGCATCTTCCTCTTCAATGATCAGAACCTTGATGCCGATGCTGGTGCGGATCAGGAATTGTGCACACCGAACACGATCACCACGTTGGAGGGTAGTGCAGTGATCTTCCCAGCGGTAGGCACTTGGACTTTGGTCAGCGGCCAGGGTACCATCACCGATGTGAATGATCCGAACACCACGGTCACCGGCTTGGGTGTTGGCCAGAACACCTTCGCATGGACGGTGGACAACGGCCCTTGCGCGAACGGCATCACCACCGATGAGGTGAACATCTTCTTGTTCGACTTGAACAGCCCGGCACCGAACGCCGGCCCCGATCAGGAACTCTGTACGCCCACCACCACGACCACCTTGCAGGGAAGCAGCGTGATCTTCCCTGCACAAGGAACCTGGACCGTGGTGGCAGGTACGGGCATCTTCGCTGACGCGAACGACCCCAATACCACGGTGAGCGGTCTTTCCATCGGAGAGAACATCTTCCAATGGACCGTTTCCAACGGACCCTGCGAGACCGATGGTGCTTCGGACCAAGTGAGCATCTTCCTCTTCTTCGACGAGAATCCGCTCGCCTTCGCTGGACCGGATCAAGAACTGTGTACCATCAATGTTTCCACAACGACCATGGCGGGCAGCTCTGTCACCTTCCCGGCCATTGGAACATGGACCTTGATCAGTGGAACAGGTACCATCGCCAACCCGAACGATCCGTCCACGACCATCTTCGACCTCTCCATCGGTGATAACGTCTTCGAGTGGACCGTGGATAATGGCCCTTGTGCGAGCGGCATCACCACCGATCGCGTGACCATCTCCGTCTTCGACGAGAACAATCTGGACGCGAATGCCGGACCGGATCAGGACCTCTGCACGCCCACCAACAGCACCACCTTACAAGGCAGTGCGCTCGTGGCTCCTGCCACCGGTCTCTGGACAGTGGTTCAAGGCACCGGCACCATCACCGACCCGACCAACCCGAACACGACCATCACAGCGCTCGGTGTAGGCACCATCGTAGTCGCCTGGACGGTTGACAACGGACCGTGCTCAAGCGGTATCACCAGTGATCAGATGCTGATCCGCCTCTTCGATGAGAACAACCCGATCGCCGATGCCGGACCGGATCAGGAGATCTGCTCCAGCGATCCGCAGACCAACCTACAGGGCAGTGCCATCATCGCACCAGCCAGCGGCTTCTGGGAATTGGTGAGCGGTACCGGAACGATCATCGATCCAACGTCGCCCACCACGCAGGTCATCGACATGGCGATCGGAGAGAACATCTTCCGGTGGACCGTATCGAACGGCCCATGCACGAACCCGTTGACCGAGGACATCGTGAGCATCTTCGTGTTCGATGTGAACAACCCCGATGCCGCCGCAGGTCCGGATCAACAGGTGTGTACGCCAGTGACCGAGGCCACCATGGCCGGCTCCTCGTACACCTTCCCGGCCACCGGTACATGGACCCTTGTAAGCGGGCAGGGCACGATCGCTGATGCCACCAACCCCACGGGTGTCATCACCGACCTCGGTATCGGCGTGAACACGTTCCGCTGGGAGGTATACAACGGTGGTTGTGCGAATCAACTGACCAGTGACGAGGTGGACATCGTGCTCTTCGATGCCGACGCACCACCTGCGGATGCCGGACCTGACCAGGAGTTCTGTTCCCCGGATGACAGTGCCACACTCACCGGTAATGCTCCGGTCGGCGCGGCTATCGGTACCTGGACGCGCGTTCAAGGCACTGGCGTCATCGCTGATCCTTCTTCGCCGACCACCACGGTGACAGGTCTTACTGTTGGCGAGAACATCTTCACGTGGACCCTCGAAGGTGGTATCTGCGTGACCACCGTGGACTCGGTCAGTCTCTTCGTCTTCGATCCGAACAACCCGATCGCCAATGCAGGACTAGATCAGGAACTGTGTATGCCGGAGGATTCCGTCTTCATGGCCGGCAGCAACTTGATCTTCCCCGCCACGGGGACCTGGACCACGCTCGTAGGCACTGGTACACCACAGAACCCGGGCGACCCCGGTACGGTGATCACTGGTCTGAGCCTTGGCCTGAACCGCTTCCAATGGGAAGTGTACAATGGGCCCTGTGCCAACAGTCTCACCACGGATATCGTGGATGTGACCTTGTACGACGATACCACGGCCGCAGCGAATGCGGGACCCGATCTGCAGCAGTGCCTGCCGATCACCGAGATCAACCTGCAAGGCGTGCAACCACCTGCCCCGGCAGAAGGTACATGGACCCTGATCGCAGGTACAGGCGTGATCGCCGAACCGAACAACCCGACCTCTTTGGTCACCGGCTTGTCGCAGGGCATCAACACCTTCGTTTGGACGCTGGAATGGGATCCATGTCCGAACAACGGTCTGCTCACCGATACCGTGAGCGTGTTCGTGTACGACCCAGCTGCCCCGCTGGCCGACGCTGGACCTGATCAACAACTCTGTTCGCCGACGAATACCAGCGTGCTCACGGGTAACACGCCCGCCATTCCGGGTGTGGGCACTTGGTCCGTCATCAGTGGTACGGCTGTGATCGCCGATGCGAATGACCCGACCAGTGCGGTAAGCAACCTCGAGATCGGTGAGCACGTGCTCGTGTACGAGATCTACAACGGCATCTGTGGTTTCGGCCCACCAAGCACCGATACCTTGACCATACGCGTGTATGACGGGGACGCTCCCCCGGCTTCGACCGGCGAGAGCATCAGTGCTTGCACACCGGTGGACGAGATCACACTACAAGGCAACACGCCTGTCTTCCCGGCCATCGGCACATGGACGGGGGCCAGTGGTACGATCGTTTCCCCGAACGACCCGGCTTCCGTCGTGACAGGTCTTGGCGTGGGGCAATTCGAGTTCACCTGGACCATCGACAACGGAGCTTGCGGGACCTCCAGCGCTGCTCAGAGCGTGTTCATCTACGACAGTACCGCACCCGATGCCGATGCAGGGCCTGACCAAGAGCTCTGTACACCGAATACCAGCGCTACCCTCGCAGCGAACAGCGCGGTGATCCCGGCCATCGGCTCCTGGACCGTGATAGCCGGCGGTGGCGTGGTGGCGGATCCTGGATCGCCTACGTCGAGCGTGAGCGGTCTCACGGTGGGTACCAATACGTTCCGCTGGTCAATCAACAACGGCCCCTGTGGCACCACCACGGATGAGGTGACCATCACGGTCTACCAGGAAGATCATCCCGCCGCGAACGCCGGCCCCGATCAAGAACTCTGTACGCCATCGAGCACCACGACGCTGGCGGGCAGCACGGTCACCTTCCCCGCTACGGGTACCTGGGTATTCGTGAACGGAAGCGCTACGTTGAGCGACCCGAACTCGCCAACGACCACCATCTCAGGTCTTACCGTAGGTGTGTACACTCTGCAGTGGGTGGTGGACAATGGCCCATGCGCCAACGGCACAACGACGGATGTCATGACCATCACCGTGTATGACAACAGCAGCGCCCCAGCCGCCGCTGGCCCGGATCAGGACTACTGCACGCCGATCAACGGACCGGTGACCATGTTGGCGAGTGCTCCTACTGCGCCAGCCACCGGGCAATGGACACTGGTCGGTGGAAGCGCGACCATCGTGGATGCATCGAGCCCCTTCACCGGTATCACGGGTCTTGGTCTAGGCGAGAACGTGTTCGAGTGGACGGTGGATAATGGACCTTGCGGTACCACCACGGACCGCATTTCCATCCGCGTGTTCGACAGCACGGTACCACGTGCCGATGCCGGCGAGGATCAGGAGTTGTGCCAACACCAGACCACCACGGCGACCTTGGATGCCATCGAGGCGGTGAGCACCGCCACTGGATCATGGACACGTATCGCAGGTAGCGGAACGATCACCGCGCCAGGTGACGCGAATACGACCGTGACCGCATTGGAGCTAGGGGAGAACGTGTTCGTGTGGACCTTGAACAACGGAGAGTGCGGCACCACGACGGACACGGTGGTCATCGTGCTGAAGGATTGCCTGAAACTCACCATCCCGAACGCCTTCTCGCCCAACGGTGATGGTGTGAACGATGTGTACACCATCGAGAATCTGCAGTACTACCCGGAGAACACCTTCACCGTCTTCAACCGCTGGGGCAACAAGGTGTTCGAGGCGACACCCTACACCAACACTTGGGATGGCACGAGCCAGTTCGGATCAGCCTTCGGCGAACTGCTCCCCGAAAGCACGTATTACTATGTCCTCGATCCGGGAACGGGTGACGAGGTGTTCAACGGTTACATCTACCTGCGCCGCTAGTGGTAACACCCTCAACAGCACAGCGCAACATGCACCATCAGATGAACAGCTTCATACACCGGATCAAAGGCACGGCCTTGGCCTTCTTGCTGGCCTCGGGTCTCTATGCCCAACAGGATCCGCAGTTCACCCAATACATGTTCAACCTGCTCGCCATCAACCCGGCCTATGCCGGCAGCGCGGATAGGGTGAGCTTGAAGGCCCTCAGCCGTCACCAATGGGTCGGCTTCGAAGGGGCTCCCACCACGCAGACCCTCACGGTACATTCACCACTGGGCAGGGAGAGTGTGGCGTTGGGCGGCACCATCATGCGCGACAGTCATGGGCCCATCACGCAATACACCTTCATGGCCGACTTCGCCTACCGCATCTTCATGGGCGATGCCAAACTCGCCTTCGGACTGAAAGGAGGGCTCAATCTCTTCCAAGGCCAGTTCGCCGATCTGAACCCGCTGACCCAAGGCGACCAGGTTTTCCAGCAGAACGTGGCCACGAAGCTCGATCCGCAGTTCGGTTTCGGGGTGATGTACTACAGCGATCGCTACTTCCTCGGACTGAGTACACCGAAGCTCCTGCGTACCGAGTTCTTCCAGACCGATTCGCTGGCCTTCGTCTCGCAACCCGGTCAACGCCCGCATTACTTCCTCACCGGTGGGTATGTGTTCGACATGGGGCTCTATCACAAATTCAAGCCCACCTTCCTGGTGAAGGCGGTACAAGGCGCACCGGTGAGCTTCGACCTCAGTGCCAATTTCCTGTTCTTCGAGAAGTTCTGGCTCGGTGCCATGTACCGGCATACCGACGCGGTGGGTGCGCTCGCCCAATACCACATCACCGACGACCTCTCTGTGGGTTATGCCTACGACTACCCCTTGAGCACGCTGCGCAATTACAGCGGAGGGTCTCACGAGATCATACTTGGCTTCGATCTGGGTAAAAAGCCGAAAGGCGTTCGTTCACCACGCTACTTCTGATCATGACGAACCCCATGCGACCGCACAGCACACCTATCAGCGTGTTGCTCCGTCTTTTCATCCCCGTACTGCTGCTTCCCGCGTTGGGCCACGCCCAGAAACTGAAGGAGCGTATGGCCGGCCGTGCCGCCGAGGTCTTCGACTACCCGCAGATGGCCGCGATCTACGAGGATCTGGTCGTGACCGGCAAGGCTGAGCCTGCTGACATGCGCCGACTTGCGCTGGCCTATCGCAAGATGGGTGAGCCCCAAAAAGCCGAGGCCACCTACCTGAAGTTGATGGGCACCGGTGCACAGACTCCGGATGATGTCTTCGCCTATGCGGAACAACTCCGTGCCAACGGGAAGTATGCCGATGCGATCGAATGGTATGGGACCTATGCCAGCCTGAGACCGGAAGACCCCCGTGCGCAAGCCTACGTAAAGGACCCGCGCATCTTCACCCGGCTCATGCGCGATTCGGCGAGCGCCACCATCAGAACGCTTCCCATCAACTCCGACAAGGCGGATCTCGCGCCGAGCATCATGGAGGAACTCTTGCTCTTCGCCAGCGCGCGAGGAGAGGGCGTGGGTGGTGATCGGGAGTATGTCTGGGATGAACAGCCTTACCTGAACCTCTACACCGCCCTGTGGAAAGGTGAAACGGCGGAGGATCCCTTGGTGATGCGTAAAGACGTGAATAGTCGGTTCCATGACGGCGTGGGTAGCTTCGATTCGGTCGCGAACCGATTGTACTTCACGCGGAACAACTACTACTACGGCACCTTGGATCGCAATGCGAAAGGGGAGTTGAACCTGGGCATCTTCTACAGCAATGTGATCACCGGCGAATTCGGTCAACCGGAATGGAGCAATCTGGTCCCGTTCGATCACAACGACCCCGAAGCCAACTACGGTCACCCGATGGTGAGCCCAGATGGTCGGAAACTCTTCTTCGCCAGCGATCGTGCCGGCGGCCAGGGTGGTACGGACATCTGGTATTGCGACAACCTGGGTAACCAATGGGGCTCACCGGTCAACATGGGGCCTGAGGTGAACACGCCAGCCAATGAACTGTATCCATTCCTGCATCGCGATAGCACCCTGTACTTCGTGAGTACGGGACACCCCGGTCTCGGTGGGTACGACATCTTCTACTCTCGCCTGTCGAAAGCCGGTCCAGGCAAGGTGTTCAACCTGGGTTATCCCATGAACACCCGCTTCAACGACCATGGCCTCATCTTCTTCAACGATACCACGGGTTTTTTCGCCAGCGACCGCCCCGGTGGCAAGGGTAGCGATGACATCTACGGCTGTACCGTCCGTCCGCCGGTGGTGTACATGGCGGGTATCGTCATCGATAAGGACTCGCGGCAACCCATCGAAGGTGCGACACTGCAGATGAAGGATGCCGAAGGGAAATTCGTGGAGCGCTTCAAGGTGGAAAGTGAGCCCGGTGGCAAATTCAAGATCGAAGTGCCTTACCATGAGAAGTACGTGCTGATCGCGAACAAGAACGGCTACTTCCAAAAAGAGCTGACCCTGAACACCAACGAGGACGCACTGGAGGAGATCGTGGTGGAGATGCAGAAGTACGACTACGCCGTGGAAGGTGTGATCACCAACGGCGAGACCGATCAACCCCTGGAAGGCGCCACGGTCCAACTGCTCGATGCGCAGGATAACGTGTTGGAGACGCTCACGACCGACGCCTCAGGGAAGTATGCTTTCGCATTGAAGCCGGAGACGGACTACCGCGTGAAAGTGGAGAAGGAGGGCTTCTTCAAGCAGAGCGCCAAAGTGAGCACCAAGGGCAAACCAAATGGTGTGATCAAGAACGATTTCAAGCTCTTCCCGCTCGAAGTGGATCAAGTGGTGCGCTTGGAGAACATCTTCTACGACTACAACAAGTCCAACATCCGTCCGGATGCCGCTTTGGAGCTGGACAAGCTCGTGGCCACCTTGCAGGATAACCCCACGGTGAAGATCGAGCTGAGCTCACACACCGATTGCCGAGGCAAGGACCCGTACAACCTTAGCCTGTCGCAGAAACGTGCCAAGAGCGCCGTGGAATACATCATCAGCAAAGGCATTCCGAAAGCGAACATCACGAGCAAGGGCTACGGTGAAAGCCAGCCAAGTGAGCCCTGTGCTTGCGAACAGTGCTCGGAGGATCAGCACCAACGGAACCGACGTACCGAGTTCAAGGTGCTTTCGAAGTAGGTTAGGTAGGGACCAGGGAAGCCGGCGGGTCATCGTGTGAACGGTGGCCCGTTGGTCGTTCATGGAAGCGCATCGTGTGGTGGTGATACTGCAGTTCCCACTTCCTACAACGCCTGGTTGATCGAACCTTGCACTTCCGGATGGATCAGGTAGGGATGGTCGTTGGACGGTGTTCGATGTAGGTCGTATTTCGTGGGCACTGCCAAGTGCCCTTGTTGTCCAGGCCCGTTCCGGGTCGGTAAGGGTCGTTTGACAATGCTGTTCGTTCAGTATCCTGCCGCAGAATCATCGCCACGTGGATCAGAGCCTGCTTCCAGGCGACCGTCGGGCATGACCAGTATCGCGTCCACTCGTCCAATGGCGGGACGGATCTTGAACGTGTGGCCCATCCGTACCAGTTCCAGACTGTCCTCTGCTCCCAGTGCATCGGCCTCCATCCGGATCGTGTCGGGCTTCCATTGATGGTGAAGACGCGGTGCAGAGACGGCTTGTTGGGCGGTCATGCCATGGTCCATCACGTTCATCAGTGTTTGCATCACCGATGTCGGAATGGTGGCACCACCAGGACTTCCTAGAACCATGTACAAGCGTCCATTACGGGTCACGATGGTAGGTGCCATGGACGACAACATGCGCTTTCCGGGCGCTATGGCGTTGGCCTCACTCCCAAGAAGACCAAAACGATTGGGTACGTTGTGGCCAATGCTGAAGTCGTCCATCTCATTGTTCAACACGAAGCCTGCGCCTCCCACCACCACCCCAGAACCATAGGACCCGTTCAAGGTGGTGGTGCACGATACGGCATTGCCTTCTTCGTCCACGATCGAGAAGTGCGTGGTGTGTTCTGCTTCCGTCACCGGCTCGCCTGCGCAAACGTCCGAGCTAGGGGTAGCATGCTTCGGATCGAAGGATCCCATGCGCTGTGCTATATAGTCGTCCGATAGCAGCCGGTCCGTCGGTACATTGACGAAATCAGGATCGCCGAGGTGTTCCGCCCTGTCCGCGAACGCCCTTCGCTCCGATTCGATCATACGATGGACGGTCATTGGGCGTTGCCACCCTGCTTTGGATACATCCAACCCTTCCATCGCCTTCAATGACTGTATGAGTACGATGCCACCACTGGACGGGGGACCCATCGAGATGATCTCGAACTCTCGGTATTCCCCCACGACCGGTGGTCTCCATATGGGCTCATAGTTGGCAAGATCCGTTGCATCGACAAGCCCGCCACCGCGTGCCATTTCCGCGACGATGAGCTCCGCTGTTTCCCCATGGTAGAATCCGTCGGGTCCAATGTCGCGGATGCGTGCGAGGGTGTTGGCAAGGTCCACCAGTTTTAGGGTATCCCCTTTTTTCCAAGGATCCTTGGTGGTGTAGATGCTAGGTACGGTGCATGAGTTCCGGATCAATGGGAGTTTGGCATTGAGCTCCTTGGCTTCCAACGTGGTCAGGGGAAACCCCGTTAATGCCAGGTCTATCGCGGGCTGGATCAGCACAGCCATTGGAAGGCGGCCAAGACTATCATGTGCGGCGAACAGGCCTGCTACACTGCCCGGCACTCCTACCGCCATATGTCCATGTAAGCTCAGCTTCGGGTCTGTTTCTCCGGCTTTGCCGATGAACATGTTAGGGTGTGCAGCGCGTGGTGCCGTCTCTCGGAAGTCGAGTGTATGGATACCACCATCGGCATTGCGGATGACCATGAGACCACCACCACCGATGTTACCCGCCCAAGGCGCTACGACAGCCAAGGCCCAGTGCACCGCGACGGCTGCATCAACAGCATTGCCTCCGAGACGAAGTATGTCCACACCCACTTGGGTAGCCAATGGGTGAGCCGTAACGACCATGGCGCTATCGGTCACCATCCCCTGGCCAACGCGAGGACCTGGATCATGGGTAATACTCCCGGTTCCCCCACTGCGAGTGGAACAGAAAAGCACGGATGCCGAAACGGCAAAAAGGAAGAGCGTACGGATCAAGAGAGTGAGAGATGAGAGAAGTGAGAGGCCGGAAAATTAGTCGGTATCCTCCACATCTTGAAACACCACCTCCTACTTGATCTTCTTCAGACCATTCGCGCTACACCTCCCGGACCGATACATCCATCTTTCCATGCTCCATGAAGTTCCGACAGGACGGAGGTGGAAGTGGGCGGGTATGAGCATGATCAGGGGCCATCCAATTGGTGGTCCTGAAGCATCATTGAAGAACGGTGCTCACCTTGTTGCTCCAGACATCATGGCTGGTGACATCGTTCGGCGGTCTGGTGAATGGGACCGGCGCTCAGGGGCTAAACGACACTCTGTCAGGGCTCTGATGGAACAGCCCACATGGACAAATGCCCAGCGAATTGTAATGCGAAGGAAAAGTGCATACCTTAGGCCAGTCCTCCTCCGGGTCAATGGTCTCTCTGGCGCTCTCAACGCCCCATGACCCGGAGGCAGGACTTCGGCTTAAACTCTTTGAACGAAACTTCCGAGGTACTCATGCATCGACCAGCCTCTCTCTTGACCGTTCGACGCTACCTTGCCGGTGAACGCCAAAGAACCGTTTTGTCGAATCCTCCTCTCACCGAGAATTCTGGACAAAACTAGAGGGTTGTAGTAGAGCTATCTTGTAGAATATTCGCCACGCCATGACCGAGCGCAGTGTAGAAGAGGGGGGGCAGGGGGGCTACCGTTTCCTTGTTGCTGACGACCATATGATCGTTCGGCGTGGGCTCCAGAATCTCATCCACGATCAATTCAAAGCAGCAGCGATCAAGGAGGTCGCCAATAACAAGGAGTTGTTGGTGATGCTTCAGGACTGGGTCCCGGATCTGCTGATCCTCGACCTGCAAATGACGGACGGAAGTGCTTTGGACCATCTGGAGCGCATCTGCAAGGAACATCCGGAGATGCGCGTTCTGGTCTACAGCATGCGCTCCGAAGCCGTCTACGCTCAGCGGGTCATGTCCCTCGGAAGTGTGGGTTTCCTGAGCAAGGAGAGTAGTGAGGATGAAGTGGTCCGGGCGATACGCCGTGTTCTTCAAGGTCTGGATTACATGAGTGCGCGGACCGAATTGCACTTTTTGGAGAAGGATCCAGAGGTGATCCGTGATCCGTTCAGCCAATTATCCGATCGAGAGGTGGCCGTAATGGAGGACCTGTTGGAGGGTAAGGGGGTGAAGGAGATCTCCGCTCGACTGAACGTACAGCCTACCACGGTGGCCACCTATAAGGCCCGACTATTCGATAAATTGGGCGTTTCCAACTTGATCGACCTGCAAGCCTTGGTCATCGCGCACCGACAGTCGCAGGCTTGAACATGCAGCTTCGGTCTCTCCTATTCTGTTGCCTTTTCTTTTTTGGTGGGCTCACCATCTCGGCGCAAGAGCTGTGGTCCAGCGAGCAATTCATGTCCGAGAACGGACTGTTGCAGAATCGGGTGCATGTGATGGTGAAGGACCGCTGGGGAGCGTTGATCATCGGTACCGAGGGGGGCTTGGTCCGCTTCGACGGGCATCACTTCAAACAATTGGGCGTCCGATCGGCCGAAGGCATGCGTCCGTCGCGTGTGCTCGATATCCTTCCGGCGAACGATGGATCCTATGTCATCCGCGATGCGGGTTGTCGACAATACCTCTTAGCCGATGATGAGGTAAGGTCGATCACAGCCTCCGCGCCGACCAGGCAGTACACCTCCCGATTCGCTGGCGCGATCGGCAGTGCCATGGCGAGTGTGGTCGCGATGGATCCGGACTCCACCTTCGTCCGCAAATCAACATGGCCCGCTGTGGTACGCGCCGTGCCATTGGGCGATGGTGCATGGTGCCTGCGGACCGCCTCGGAGCTCTTGGTGTACAAGGACACGACCTTCATGCATGCTGTGCCTTTGCCCAGTGGCAGGTCGGCGCATCTGTTCTCTTTGGGTGCTCGGATGTTCACCTTCGATACTGCCGGTAGGGTCTACCGGGTCGAACCTCTTGAAGGAAAGTACTATCCAGTGCGTACGAAGGGGATGCCCGCTGCCGATGTACGGAATGGACAGCTGAACTGGAGACTCTTCTGGGATCCTCAAGAACGAACCGCTGCCATCATCGTCGAAGATCATCTCTTTACGCTTACTGCTGAGGACGATGGTGGAACGATCGTGGCGGAACCTGTCGAACTTACCCTTCCACAAGGCGCAAAGGTCGGCGCCCTGGTCTGGTTGGACGGCCAAGACGCCCTGGCATTGGGTACGGATAATAAAGGCCTGTTCATCTACCGAAGGCAGCGCATGCGGAGCCTCTTGTGCGAGGGGCTTTCCGAGGGCGTCAATAATGCATACAATGCCCAAGCCGCCTACGGCGAAGGATCCGTGTTGACGAGCACCCGCGGAGGTGCCAGGCTCTTCGATGCGACAGGGTGCTCTCCGGTGAATGCGCCGATCAAGGGTTTCAACGAAGGTGCCATCCTCTTGGATCAGAATGGCCGTTATTGGTACGGTCGCGGTGATACCACCTTCCAGTATGACCTCGTCATGGAGCGGGAGTCGGTGGTGCGGCCAGGATCACGACCACTCTGCTTCTTCGAGGAGGGGGAAGTGATATGGATGGGCTCGGGCTCCGGCATCCACCGGATCGAGAACGGGAACATCACACTGGCGTATCCATTGCCCGAGGGGGACCTTTCCTTCAGGCCGAATGACCTGTGTCGAACGCCCGGGTCGCAATTCTGGATGGCCACGTGTTCCGGAGTCTACCGGGTTAGCGAAAAAGGGGGGTGGGAGGTGGTCCCAGGGTTGGAGAAGGTGTGCGCGCGAACCTTGGAAGTCGTGGATGGATCCGTGCTGATCGGAACTTATGGGAGTGGTGCATACCTCAGTACCAACGGCCACATCGTTCAGTTAAGGCGAGATGAGAAGGGGTTTCTGAGCCATGTGCACGGCTTCATGCCCGATGGAACAGGGTTCATCTGGATGAGCACCAACCAAGGCTTGTTCAGGGTGAAGCGCTCCGATCTTTTGGCGTGGTCGAGTGATACGACCCAGCGCATCTACTACGCCTACTACGGGAAACGAGCCGGGTTGAGCAATGCGGAGTTCAATGGCGGCTGCTCTCCCCCCTATGTGCGTACTCGTGATGGATGGGCTTCGTTCCCTACCATGGATGGGCTGGTCTGGTTCAGGCCGGAAGAGATCCCCGACGCGTACCCAGCTCATGAACTTCGGGTGGAGAGCATCCTTGTGAACGGGATCCTGCATCATGGTGCTCTCGATCTTCCTGCGGATCATCGCGATCTGGTGGTGAGTCTTTCGCTTGCGTATTGGGGTGATCAGGAGAATGTCCAACTTGAATATGCGCTCGGGGATGAAGAAAGCGATTGGGTCATGTTGCCACCTGGTCAGCGGGAGCTGCGCCTAAGCTCGCTCTCGCCAGGAGAACACGAACTGCGCGTGCGCAAGGTGGGTTCCCTGCTCCGTGATGAGGAGCGTACCCTGGCCATCGCCATTCGGATCGAAGCACCTCTGTACCGGAAACCCTGGTTCATCATCGGAGCCGGCCTGTCCACCATTCTGCTGTTCTTCGGGGCCATCCGGTTGAATGACTCGCGCCTGCGCCGACGGAATGCGGAATTGGAGCGAAAGGTGACCGATCGTACCCGTGAGCTGGTCGAAGCCAATGCCGACTTGCGCCGTTCTTTGGAAATGAAGGAGATGTTGGTGTCCATCATTTCGCACGACATCGTTACACCGCTCAGATTCATCGCGCGGGTGGCCACTGGAGTGTCCCGGCGGGTGCCTAAGGAGGCGGAGGATCGGTTGGTGAGCACCTTGACCGATCTGGCGAATTCTTCGGAGAAACTGCATGCCAATGCGCAAGGCCTCCTGCAATGGATCAAGCGGCAGGATGGCCGGATCGAACTACGGCCCCGCAACATCGTTGTCCATCTTTTGGTCGAGGAGGTCCTGGAGCGGGAACGGGAGCGCGCTGCGGAGAATGGAGTGACCTTGAAGAACCTTGTTCCGCTGGATGACACCATCCGCACGGATCGCAATGTGCTTTCCATCATCCTCCACAACGCCATCGGCAACGCGGTTTCCCATAGCGGAGGCGCAAGTGTTTCAGTCTCCGGCGCACTTGTTGATCGGCGCTATCGACTGACGATCAAGGATATGGGAGGTGGAATGACGGAGGCTGTCCTGCGCCACGCCAAGCGTGTGCAATCCCAGGGCGCCTTAGGGGCGATGGGCCAGGAGGGCGAGCGGGAAGTTCAAGGGTTGGGCCTGCTCATCATCGCGGACCTCACCCAACTGATGGGGGGCGAATTCACCGTGGATAGTGTCCTCGGGGAAGGCACCACGGTCTGCATTACCCTGCCTGCCGACAGCGTGGGAAGTTCATGAGGGAGGCAGGCAACGAAAGGCGGTTCGTAGGCGTCTAATTCTTGTGGCAAAAATTCTACAAGAATTTTGGTCGCTTGTAGGATATCGGTAACTTGCGCTCCTCTCACCTCAACGACCGCTCTCACGGTTCATGCTCTCTCTACGACAGTACCTTACCGTTCTATGCGCTGTTCCGGCGCTTGCCTTGGCTCAAGAGATTTGCACCAATGGTACCGATGACGATGCCGATGGGCTGATCGACCTTAACGATCCCGAGTGCCCATGCAGCACGGCCATCACACCGGAGAACGTCGAGTCGTACATCAACAACCACTCGTTCGAGGAGCAGGTGCAAGGGCCGAATGGTCCATGTTGTCCATTCGGTTTCGTAAGTGCCTTCAGCCCGCCTTGGTTGAGTTGTGCCGCAGGTTGGTTCCAAGCCACCTCGGCCACTTCTGACTACTTCCATGAGTGTGGATACTCACCGCCCGGATTTCCGCTTCCTCCTCCCGATGGTCTGGGAGCACTAGGGTTCTATGCCTTCCAGGGTTACATGGAGTATGTCGGAACATGCCTCACCATCGCCTCTCCACCCCAACCGCTGCTCGCCGGGACCAGCTACACCATTTCCATGTGGGTGTCGGCTGTTGCGGCCAATGGTGACCATACCCAGTCGATCACCGAAGCGGATCCTTCCGTCTTCCCGGACCTGTTACCCTTGGCGATCTTCGGCTACGCCAATGCCTGTGTGCCTTTTCCGATCGGTACCGAGGCGTGCATCGGTCTACAGCCAGGCTGGCAGGAACTAGGACGCGTGGAGTACCAGCCGACAGGGGAGTGGACAAGGGTCTCCATCACCTTCACGCCAACGGAAGAGATCCACAGTGTGATCATTGGAGGTGCTTGCGATCTGCCCGCCTCCTTCGCTCCGCAGATCATATCCGATGATTTCGGAGATGAGTTGGAGGTGATGCCCTATTTCTTGATCGATGAGTTATTACTGACCATCGCTCAAGACCAGGTGCTGAGTCCCGTGAGCACATCGGGGTCTATTTGTGCGGAGGACGCCCTAGCGGTGGGAATTCCACCGGATGGTGCTACGGATCTTCAGTGGTACCACAACGGGGTGGCGATCCCTGGTCAGACCTCGGCCACCCTTGATGTTTCCGCGGTCGGAACGGGTGGGGGACTCTACACCCTGGCCAGTACCTACCAGGGACAATGCTTGATGGGGGCCGCGGCAGTGATACAGCCCGAGGAACCAGTGCCATCCTTGACGATCGGGCCGGTGAACGGCTGCGCACCGCTGATGGTGCTTTTTGATGATGTCACGGCCAACAGCGTCACCTCCCAATGGACCTTCGGCGATGGGGGGAGCGGCGAGGACCCGATGGAGTTACACACCTATGCTACGCCAGGGACCTACGATGTCACCCTCACAGTGACCGATGCGGCGGGTTGCTCCGGCGACACGCTCATTGAGAACGCTGTGGTCGTAGCCGGTGCACCGGCCGCGCTCCTTGGGGCGACCCCCAACCCTACTGACGTGGAGAACACGCAGGTGAACCTGACCGCCGCTGGTTCACAGGGCGATATCGTCAGCTGGTGGTGGGATCTGGGCGATGTGCCCCCCGGCACATCCACGGAGCCGGCCTTGATCATCGACCTGCCGGCCGTTGCTGGAGAATATCCTATCGTTCTTGCGGTGCAGACCGCTGCAGGTTGTGTGGATACGGTGCGTTCGATCCTCATCGTAACCGAACCTGGGGTCATCGAACTGCCCAATGTGTTCAGCCCGAACGGCGATGGCCGGAACGACCGGTTCCTTCCGTTGGACTATACCGGTGAGTCCGGGCTCATGGAGATCTACAATCGCTGGGGACAGTTGGTCTTCACCACAAAGACCCTGGCGCAGGGATGGAGCGGTAACGATTCTCCGGATGGAACCTATTACTATGTGGTGATCCCCGATGATACCACCTTATCGACACTGAAGGGCCATGTAACCCTGTTGAGATGATGGGTCGGGTATCACATAGGATCCCGAGGCTTCTCCTTGTGAGCGGGATGTTCTTTGGTGAAGCTGCGCTCAAGGCTCAGTTGATCATCAATACTACCCAAGTACCCACCACCCTTGTGCAGAACGTTCTGCTCGGTGCAGGTGTGTTCGCAAGCAATGTCACCTTCAACGGAGCACCTGGCGTGAACTTCCCGACCGATATCGATCGTCGTATCGCGCGTTTCAATGGCACGAATTGTAATGTAGGACTTCCAGGAGGCGTGGTGCTCCACTCCGGTGATGTGAGTTATGTGCCTGGCCCGAACGATGAGGAAGTGGTCGGTGCAGGTGGGATCCCTTTCAATGGTTCCCCCGATGCCGACCTTGCACAGATCGCGCAGTACATCAATTGGCAGCTTGGTACTGGAGCCGGTGTTTACAACAAATCGGTCCTCGAATTCGACTTCATTCCGCTGTATGATATGGTGCGCTTCCGATACGTATTCTCTTCGGAGGAGTATGAGCGTTGGACTTGTTTGGAGTACAACGACGCATTCGGTTTCTTTCTAAGTGGCCCAGGGATCAATGGACCTTTCAACAACGATGCTATCAACTTGGCGCTTGTTCCAGGAACGACGACCCCAGTCGGTGTGAATACGGTGAACAGCGGCATGGTGCCGAACAACGCCAACTACGGGGATGCGTTGAATCCTTTCGGTGGTTGTTTCAATGTGGATCCTAACTGGTTCCAGAACACGGAGTATTACATCTACAACGGAGGGGTCGTAGGGGGAATGCTCGGGGGGCCGCAAACGGAGGAACCCTATTGTTGTGATCCGTACTACATCCAGCACAACGGACTAACCGTCGTCCTAGAGGCTACTGCAGCGGTCCAGTGTGGCCAGCAATACCACATCAAGATGGCGCTTGCTGATATCGGTGATTTCCGCGTGCCCTCCGCCGTGTACATCGAGCAAGGTTCGTTCTCGAGCACTGATCGCTTCAGTATGGATGTCGCGCCTGGACCGAACGTCGAATTCGCTGCGGACGATACGACCTTCATCGAGAACGACTGTGACAGCGTCTACCTCCGGTTCCATCGCTGGGGTGGGTTCTACCTCGACGAGGACCTGCAGATCACCGTGGGAGGAACAAGCACCCCCGGAGTGGACTATGCGCCAACACTACCCACACTGGTGCACTTCAACCAGTTCGATTCTACAGTAGTGGTGCCCATCGCGGTACCTGTGGATGGTGATGGGGTGGAGGACTTGATCATCACGATCGTTACGTGTGATGGGTTGAAGCTTCAGACCTACACCTACCAGATCGACCAGCGGCCACCGATCACCGTGGAGCTGGACGATGTGGAGCTGACTTGTCCGGCAACCGTGACCCTGACGCCGGACGTAAGCGGGGGAGGCGAGGACGCTTCGGCATACACCTACCTGTGGAACACCGGCGAGACCACCCCATCCATCACGGTGGCGGTGGAGGAGAGCACGCAGTTCTGGGTCACCGTGGATGATTGCTGGAGTGAGCCTGTCACCGATAGTGCTTGGGTGATGGTCCCCGAATACGAACCACTCACGATCACACTGACCCCGGACACGGCCATCGCCTGTTTGAGCACCGCAGAATTGGAAGTGGTAGCGAGTGAGGGTGCTGGTGACTATACGTATGAATGGACCTTGAATGACGTCGTTGAAGGCACCGAAGCTCAGCTCGAAGTCCCGTCAGCCGCGCCACCTGTGTTTTATATAGTGACCGTCACCGACCTGTGCGGCGAGGTGATAACGGATTCCGTACTCGTTTCGCAAGCGCCACCTGTTCCACTGTCGATCACACTCACACCGGATACGGCCATCCCATGTCTGGGTGCGGCGGATCTAGAAGTCGAAGTGGAGGGTGGCGGTGGCGTTATCACGATCCTCTGGCGGGAAGGAACAACGGTGGTCGGGAATGAGGATGTACTCACGGTTCCGGCTTCCGTACTCACAGTTTACACTGTCGAAGTCTCCGACCAGTGTGGGCAAACGGTAACCGATGAGGTGGAAGTGACCACCGCACCGCCTGTACCCCTTTCGATCATCTTGACACCGGATACGGCCATCCCTTGTCTTGCGAACGCTGATCTTGAGGTGCAAGTGGAAGGAGGGGGCGGTACGATCGACATCCTTTGGCGACAAGGCAGCACGGTGGTCGGGACCGGAACTATCCTGAACGTGCCCGCTTCGGCATTCACGGTGTACGAAGTGGAGGTCTCCGATGAATGTGGCCAGTTCGTGACCGGACAGGTGGAGGTGACCACCGGGCCTACGCCTCCACTGAGCATGGTCGCCGAAGGGGACACCGTGCTCTGCGCTGGCGAACCGATGATCCTGCAGGTGCTGACGGTGACCGGCGGCGGTGGGGACTACACGTATCGGTGGTCGCCTTCCGGAACAGGTTCTGGGGATGCGCCTACCCATGAGGTGGTGGTGAATGACGATGCCTTCTTCGGGGTCACCGTAACGGACGAGTGTGGCAATAGTGTCGACACCGTGTTGGCCGCTGTGGTCCTGGATCACCCACCCTTGCTCATCTCGGTGTCCAACGATACCATCGTTTGTCCCGGTGAACAGGTCCCCTTATGGGTGTCAGTGACCGGCGGTGCGGGCACCTCCTCGATCGATTGGCCCGGCATCGGATCCGGTGGAGCTGTGGTGTGGACAGCGAACAACGGTGGTATCGCAGCGGTGGTGAACGTTACGGATGAATGTGGTGAGACCGTGAGCGCCAGCGTGGCGGTGGATGTGCACCCGGCTGAAGCGTGGATCGACGCTACCGAACTCGGCGACAGTCAGTGGCGCTTCCAGGCCAACACGGAACCTACCAATGGTGTGGATCTGGAATGGGATCTTGGCGATGGTACATTGATCGAAGATCAGTTCATCGTCACGCACACTTACACCGATACGGAAGCGCATTGGGTCTACCTCTACATGGTGACACCCGAAGGATGCACGGCGGTGGATAGTGTGCAGACACGGCCGCCTTCCGCCTCGTTCTATTTCCCCAATGCGTTCAGTCCGAACGACGATGGCGTGAATGAGAGTTTCGGTGGTGAAGGCGTCCTCCTTGACCGCTACGAGCTGTACGTCTTCGACCGCTGGGGTGGCATCATCTTCGAAAGCGCGGACCAGGCCGTGCGTTGGGATGGGACCATGGATGGTGAACCCGTGATGAACGGAGTATACCAGTACAAATACCTGGTCAAGGGTGAAAAATTGCCGCTGAAGCTGGGCTTCGGCCATGTGGTCCTGTTGCGATGAGCCACCGGGTCTACATAGCCTTCAGTACCGTGTGGATCGGGATCTCCGTAGGCCTCCTTGGTCCGCTTCAGGTCGCCAAGGCACAGGAGCCGGTGCTTGCTCCGGAGGAATTCGATGCCGTCGCCGTGGCCCTTGATGATGCAGCACGAGCACAACGCGGTGAGCTCCCGTTCTATGGGCGCTTGTTGGAGCTGAACGCACGCACGAGTGAACGTGGCGCATGGGCGGTAGAGGGGGAACATCGTGTGTGGCGGGCAGCCATCATTTCTTCAGGTGCGCGGGCCATCGAATTGTTCTATGACGAGATGGTCATGCCGAACGGAGCCGAGCTTTTCGTGCGCGATGCCTTGGGCGAAGAGGAGTTCGGTCCCTTTACTGCTGCTGACGTGTTCGAAAGCACCTTCTCCACGCCGCTGATCACCGGAGAGCGTTGCAGTGTGGAGTATAGGGTACCTCTTTCGACCGAGGATCCGGGAGGCTTCCGCATCACGCATGTCGGCCATGCCTACCGCGATGTTCTTGATGGATCGTGCAACATCGATGTGGTCTGTTCCCCAGAGGGTGACGATTGGGTGTCCGCTGCTGCCGGTGTGGTGCGGATCAGCATCGTTGCTGGTGGTGGCGTTGGATGGTGCAGTGGAGCGTTGGTCAACAATGTGCGGCAGGACTGCTCGCCGTTCATCCTGTCCGCATGGCACTGCGGTGCAGGCTCCACTGCGACTCAGATGAACGCGTTCAAGTTCTATTTCGGCTATCAACGGCCCAACTGTGGATCAGGGGCAGCACCATCGAACATGTTCCTCACCGGTGCACAGCTCAGGGCTTTCAGCAACGACAATGCTGGTAATGCCGGATCCGACTTCATGCTGCTGGAAACCAATGGGGCTATTCCTGATCATTTCCCCCACTACTACCTCGGCTGGGATGCGGCTTCACAATCCACCAGCGCGGCCGATGGGGTTTGTGTCCATCACCCCACTGGGTCGCCGAAACGGATCAGTTCCTACACCCAAACGCTGACCACTGGCCATTGGGCACCGTCCACTGGGCTGCAATCCCATTGGCGGGTGAACTGGGTGGAGACCGTGAATGGTCATGGGGTCACCGAATCGGGTTCCAGCGGCGCTCCACTGCTGCGGCGCACAAATGCCGGCGAACCACAGGTGATCGGGACCTTATCCGGCAGCACTGGTCAACTCTCGTGTGCATCGCTGGGAGGCACGAGCTATTTCGGTAAGCTCAGCTATCACTGGTCGCAGAACCCGAACACTGCGGTTCTGAAGTTGCGCAACTGGCTCGATCCGGACGGCACCGGCACACTTCAGCTCGATGGCGGCATTTCGCCCTGCACCACCGTGGCATCCATCATGGAAGCAAGCACGGATGAACCATTGGACATCCGCTATGATGCGTCAAATCGGTGTGTATGGATCGGCCTTCACGGGCTGGTCGGTCCTCCATCCATCCGGATCATTGATGCCTCAGGTAGGGTGGTGTCCGGTCCTGTGTTGCGGTCCACCTCTCAGGATGGCATCACCCTGGATGTAGGCTACCTTGCGACCGGAGTTCACGCAGTGATCCTCCGGTCGGCCAACTCTCACACGTTCGGTCGTTTCGTCGTCTCTCCGTAGTTCTTCATGCTCTCAACACGTTCCATCATCTCTCATGGCACATTCCTACGGGTCGTTGCTTGGCCGTGCGGCTAGGCTTTTGGTCGTTGCTCCTGTGGTCCTGTCCGGCGTAGCCCGTGCTCAGGTCAGCGCATACACGTTCTCGCAGACCGTTGGCACGTACACCGAGATCACCGCCGCTGATGGTGGTTTCGTATTGGGTACGCCGTTGTTCTTTCCGCCGCTGCATAACCTTCGGGCTTACGTGGATCCGGATGAACCGGACGGTACGCTGACCAATGCCGGATACCTTGACCCTGCGATCGGACCTGGTTATCCGATCGGCTTCGACTTCGTGTACAACGGCGAGGTGTTCGATCGTATCGGCATCGCCCACGGTGGGTGGATCAGCTTCGGGAAGTCGGAGAACGGGGACGAGGCCGTGAACATCTTCACGAGTGACCATCCGGGTGGCAGGCCTCTTTCGCACTCCTACTACAATACGCCGATAGAACCGCATAAGCGCAACCGCATCGCCGGCATGGCGAACGCCTCGTTGCGGCAGCAGGATCAAAGCCAAGTAGGTGGACCCACATCGGAATTCAGGATCGCCACGGTGGGTGTCGCACCTAACCGTGTTTGTGTGGTGCAGTGGAAGGATTTCCGCTACAACTACAGCTTCGATGAAGGGTTGATCAACTTCCAGATCCGCTTGAACGAGGTGGATAACAGCGTGGACGTACGTTTCGGGGAGATGAACTGGCCAGCGACCACCGGCGGTGCGTACCAGGTGGGCCTCGGTGGACGGACCAACGAAGACTACAACAACCGGTGGACCCCTGCGAACGAACCCGCCTTCTTGTATGATTGGAACACCACGGTTCCTGGTTTCAACAACGAGAGTTCGTGCCAGTTGGCCACGGACAGTCCGTTCAACGAGGCGTACACCGCAACACCGCCCGTCGAAGGATTGAATTTCCACTGGGCACCTCCTGCCTGCCCACCTCCGGCGTGGCCCGTCGAGATCAGCGAGATCCTCTTCGATCGTGCACTCGTGCAATGGAGCTTCCCGCCGACAGCATCGTCCTTTGACTATGTGGTGACCATGGCCAACGATCCCGAGGATCCTGATGCGATCGTTACTGGTACCACCGAGGAGATCTCCATACTTGTGGAAGGCCTGCAGCCCTTGACCTACTATTATGTGTTCGTGCGTTCTGATTGCGGCGGAACCCCTGGTCCGTGGAGCACTGGTACGCGGTTCCGGACCAATGGAGGGGCGGTGCTTCAATGTGGCGCGGATGCCATCCAGGAATACCATTGCACCAGCCAGAACAGCACGGTGCAATGGTTCTACTCCACCAGCGATGCCTCGTCGCCCGTGCGGATCAGTTTCCTACAAGGTTACGTGGGCATGGCCGATGGAGAATACTTGAGGATCCATGACGGGCCGGATGCCGATGCTCCGGTCGTCTTCACCGCAGGATCAGGAGCGGAACTGCAGGATCAAGTGGTCACCAGCACCGGAGGTACCTTGTACATGGAACGGTTCAATGGTGTCGGTAGCTGCGAGTCGCAACCCTGGTATACGCCATGGATCTGGACCGTCGGTTGCAAGGATTGCAGTGAGGCACTGGCTTCATTCGCCATCGTCGACGAGGATTGTGAGACATTGACCTACGCCATGGAGGTGACCTTGGTGTCCATGGGTACGGCAGAGGAGATCGTGATCTCGAATTCGCAGAACGAAGAGGTGGAATCCGTTTCGGCGCCGGGCACCTATGTGGTGGGGCCGTTCATTTCCGGTGATCCGGTCACGCTCACCTTGGAGAACCCGGCGAACGCACTCTGCAATGTCGAAAGCATCTCGTTCATGCCTCAGCCTTGTGCCATCGTGGATTGTGGACCGACGGAGTATGAATACTGCCATGAACAAGGAGATCTACGTCAATGGTTGTTCCAAGGAGAGGATGAGGCCATCGGTATCCGATTCTTCTCCGGTGATGGTGGCTTCTATGTGGATGCGGCCACCTACGACGCGGTCGATCCCTTCAGTGTAGCTGGCGTTGACATCCCAGGCACCACTCTATTGAACCTGCTTCGTACCAGCACCAATAACGACGACGCACTATTGCTGGAGATCAATGTGGATGCGAATGCAGCTCCTACTTGTGCTGATGGTGGAGCCGATCCATGGAACTTCGTGGTGGCCTGCTATGATGGTTGCACCCAGCCGGAAGCCGACTTCACCACGATCCACGATTGCGACAATGATGAATTCAGCATTCAAGTGGAACTGACGGTCCTCGGCTCCGGCGGTGCGGTCGTGATCAGTAACGATGCCGGGGCACCGTCTGTGAGTGCCACTGCGCTGGGTACCTACACCGTTGGCCCATTCGCATCCCAAGAGGTCGTACGCGTAGAGGTGGAAGGAGCCAGTGTGCTGTGCTCATGGACATCGCCGAACCTCACCTTCGATTGTACCGGGGTCGGTATGGATGAGCTCACCACGGGTGAACTGACGGTTTATCCCAATCCGACCAGCGGTGATGTCCGCATCCGTTGCCCAAAGGACATGAGCGGACCGGCGTTGCTCCGGATCATGGATGTGACCGGTCGGTCGATATCCACGGAAGCGATCGATATGGTGTCCACAGCGGATCGTATCGTGAACCTGTCGACGCTGCCAAATGGCTCCTACATCATCGAACTCGCCAATGATCAAGTCCGGCGCTCCACACGCATCAACCTGGTCCACTGACCTTGAAAAGACATTCCTATCGAACATGAAACAGACCCTACTCAGCAGCCTTCTTGTGGCGCCCGTGCTTCTGGTCTCGGTGCACGCCTCCGCACAGGTCAGCCAGTACACGTTCTCACAATCGATACAGCCGTACACCGAGATATCCGCTGCAGATGGTGGGTATGTGCTGGGCACCCCCACCTTCGATCCCCCGCTGCACAATCTGCGTGCCTACGTTGATCCCGATCAGCCGGATGGAACGCTCACCAATGCTGGCTATCTGGCCCCTGCCATCGGCCCGGGTTATCCGATCGGGTTCGACTTCACCTACAACGGTGAGTCCTTCGATCGGATCGGTATCGCTCACGGCGGATGGATCAGCTTCGGTCGATCCGAAGACGGGAACACCGCGGTCAACATCTTCACGAGCGATCACCAAGCGGGCCGGCCGCTTTCCCACTCCTACTATGCTACGCCGATCGAACCACATAAGCGGAACAGGATCGCTGGCATGGCGAATTCGCAGCTTCGGCAGCATGATCGGAGCATCGTGGGAGGCCCGGTCTCCGAGTTCAGGGTCGCCACGATCGGCACAGCCCCGAACCGTGTGTGCGTGATCCAATGGAAGGATTTCAGCTACGCCTACAGCTATGATGGGGGTTCGATCAGCTTCCAGATCCGGTTGAATGAATCGGATAATAGCGTGGACGTTCGGTTCGGCGCCATGACCTGGTTGCAGCTCAGTGGTGGTCAATACCAGATCGGACTGGGAGGACGTACGAACGAGGATTACAACAATAGGATGACGCCCGCCGAGCAACCGGCTTTCCTGTACGACTGGGATCAGACCGTACAGGGGACGGATAGTGCCAGCTCCTGCATTCTCGCTTACGATAGTCCGTTCAACGAAGCGTATTCCGCCGACGTGCCGACCGTTGGCCTGAACTTCCATTGGGCAGCACCTGTTTGCCCTCCACCAGCCTGGCCGGTGACCGTTAGCGAGATCACTTATGCTCAAGCGCTGGTGACCTGGAGCCTGCCATCCGGTGCGGAGTCCTTCGACTATGTGGTGGCTACCATCGATGACCCCAACGATCCCGATGCCATACAATCCGGCAACTTGGAGGATGTTTCCGTCCTGGTGGAAGGCTTGAGCCCGTTGACGTATTACTATGTCTTCGTGCGATCGGTCTGTAATGGACAGCCAGGCCCGTGGAGTGCCGGCACTCGTTTCCGGAGCCAAGGCGGGGGTGTATTGGTCTGCGGCGATGAAGCCATCACCGAGGAATACTGCTACGGTACAGGCGACTACATCGTTTGGACCTACTCCACCTCGGACGGTACGTCACCCGTTCGGCTGAACATGCTTGCGGGCTCCATCGTGAGCCCGAACACTCTTGAAGTGTTCTATGGACCTGATACCACAGGAACCCCATTCTGGTCGTCGGCGAGCGGAGGAGCCATACCCGGCCAAGTGTTCACTTCGAGCGGAGCGTATCTGACCGTTTATCTGTCCGCGCCGAGCAACGGTAGCTGCCAGGTACAAGAATTCGTGGAGCCCTTCGAGTGGACCGTAGGTTGCCTGGACTGCACTGCGCCGCTTGCCGCATTCGCGATCGGCGATGTGGATTGCTCAGCCCTGGAGTATGAGATGACCGTGACGTTGGTGAGCATGGGCTCCGCGGAGGAACTCATCATCACCAATGACCAGGAAGTGGCACCAACGACGGTCACTACCACCGGTACTTTCACCGTGGGTCCTTTCACGGCCGGGGTCCCGGTCACCTTGACATTGGTGAACGAGGTCAACGAGTTGTGCAACTTGGAAAGCGTGGAGTTCGTGAATGAACCTTGCCCGGTAGTGAGCTGTGGGCCGGATGTGTATGAGTACTGCTACGTGCCGAATGATGCGTCGCAATGGCTGTACCAAGGCGATGGTGATCCCATCGGTATCCGCTTCATCAGTGGTACCATGGGCCTCAACGCAGAAGCACTGATCTATGACGGTGATCCGTTCGATGTGGTGCCGTCCACCTATCCCGGTGACTTGGCGAACGTCATGCAGTTCAGCACGAACGCCGAGGATCAACTGTTCCTGGCCATCGATGCGCCTGCTTTCTGGAGTTGCGAGGAGGGTTATGCGACCCCGTGGGAGTACGTGGTGGCTTGCTACGATGGATGCACCCAACCCGAAGCCACTTTCGCCATCGTCGAGGATTGCGATGTGGATCAGTTCAGCATAGCGGTCACCGTTACGCAGATCGGTTCCACGGGATCCGTGTCCATCACCAATGACGGAGGTGCTGCCCCAGTTACGGCCACTACGGCAGGAACGTACACCGTTGGCCCGTTCGACTCCCAAGACCAAGTGAAGGTCGATGTGGTCGGAGCGAGCGTGCTCTGCACCTGGACGTCACCGATGCTCACCTTCGATTGCTCCGAGGTCGGCATCGAAGTGCTGGAAGCGGGGAGGTTGCAAGTGGCACCGAACCCATCCGATGGTCGTGTGCGAGTGACCATACCAGACACCAACACGCTTGGTTGGGAAGTCGTCGTCCATGATCTGCAAGGCCGAACGGTACGCCAGTTACGAGCGAATGCTGTTGGGGCCGTGTTGGAGCTGGACTTCGTTGATCTGCCAAGCGGTGCCTACTTCCTCACCGTACTAGAAGCGGACCAGCGGTATACCGGCATGATACAGGTCGTCCGCTGAGTCGATCCCGGCGGGTCCTCTCCCTCCGCCGGGACCACCATACCAAGCTCTCACATCGCCCACGCATGCGTCAAGTTCCTTTCCTTCGATACATCGGTTGGTCCTTCAGCGCCTTGCTGTCCAGCAGTGCGTTAGCACAAGTATCTTCCTACACCTTTTCCCAATCCGTCGGAAGTTGGCAACCCATTGCGGGTACCGGTATCCCATTGGGTCTTGTCGGGCTTCCGCCCTGGCTTGCCCTTGACGATAACGCATTCGTCACCCAGGGTGTGGATATTCCCATGAGCGATGCGACCACCGGTAATGGTTGGCCGATCGGTTTCGACTTCACCTTCGACGGTCAAGTGTTCGATCGCGTAGGGCTCAGTACCGAAGGGTGGTTGTCACTGGGTCAATCCGTGCGCGGTGATAATTCGGTGTTCGTAGCCATCGGGCAAGATGCGTATACGCCACTCTCTTCCCCCTTGCCCACAGGAATGGACCCTGTTCTGCGCTACCGGATCATCGGATTCGCCAATGACATGGCTCCTGGGGGTGGCCTCAGTTCCTGGCCGATCCAGATCAAGACCTCCGGGACCGCACCGAACAGGATCTTCATCGCGGAGTTCAATTGTCAGCGGTCGGGCGGAGCAGGTACGTATGCCTACCAGATACGCCTCCACGAGGGTGGGGGATCACCATCAGCACAGATCGTACAGGTGGTGTTCGGTACCATGACCCCTTCGGGAACCGTGGTGGGTCAGGTGGGCTTGGGTGGCGCTGCACCATCCGACTTCAACAACAGGGCGGTCACGGTTTCTCCCTTCGATTGGACGGAAAGCGATGCCGGATCGAGCAACGATGCCACTTGCCGGGTTCCAGCAGCATCGACGAACCTGCCTCTCGGGCTCACCTTCACCTGGACACCACCTGCGTGTTCCGTCTATGATATCGTTGTTCAGGACTTCGACTTCGTGGATGGAGGCCTGAATGCGACCCTGTCATGGTCACCGAACCCTGATGCGTCCGCTTACGATTATGTCATCACGGCCGGTGGTCCTGACGATACACCGATCGTATCAGGGACCGGTCTGACCACCACTGCCGTGGATCTCATCGATCTTCCCACCGGAACGCTGTATGCCTACGTGAGGGCCAACTGCACCGGGCAGACCCCGGCATGGAGTGCGCCACATGCCTTCGATACCGGCGTGTACACGGATGTGGTCTGCGGCACATCACCGATCGAGCAGGCATATTGTTATGCGAATTTCGAGGAGCGCACATGGACGTATCTCAGTTCGACGGGTGATCCACTACGCCTCATCTTCAATGCTGGGATCATGAGCTCGGGCGATGTGCTGACGGTCCATGATGGTCCGGACGCGAGCGCGCCATTGTTGTTCTCCAGCGCGGTGACCCCTGCGCTGCCGGCTCAGGTCGTCAATTCCAGTGGCGGTGTTATGACCATGCGCATCATCGCGGATGGGACCGGCAGTTGTGACGATCTTGAGTTCGTCGAGCCCGTGGAGTGGGAGGTGGGCTGTTTGGATTGTGATCCTGTATTGGCCGGTTTCTCCGTCGTTACGGATTGTGAGGAGGAGGAATTCACCGTGAATGTCACCCTGTTCAGCTTGGGTTCGGCGACATCGGTCGTCATCACAGCGAATGCAAGCGCTACCCCCGTGACCGCCAATGCCCAAGGTCAGTACAGCATAGGGCCATTCCCGATCGACTCACCGGTCATCGTCACGGCGGGTAATCCGGTGAATGCGTACTGCAGTTCGGTCTCGGAGGCATTGACGAATACGCCATGCCCCGTCGTGAGCTGTGGTCCGGATGAATACACCTATTGTTATCAGGAAGGTGACGTCGGACAATGGGTGTATCGCGCCACCTCCGCAGGACAGCGAATAGGCGTTCGGTTCATCAGTGGTACGTTGGCAGGGACCGATGCGATGCGGGTCTATGATGGCGACGATATCTTCTCATCGCTCGTCCTGCATGAGTCGACAGGTGGTGATCTGTCCGGCCTATTGGTCGTTTCCTCCGAAATGAGCAATACCATTCTGATCGAAGCAGCGGATGCATCGCCCGGAAGTTGTGGTGGAGGACAGGCTTCTCCTTGGAACTACATCGTCTCGTGCTATGATGGTTGCGAAGCACCACAAGCCACCTTCGCAGTAGTGGATGATTGCGACGGGGGGACGTTCGTGGTGGAAGTTGACCTGGCATCACTTGGCACGGCGGAAGAAGTCGTCATTCGCAACAATGCTGGTGCGCCAGACGTCACGGTCGTCGGCAGTGGTGTACAGGTGATCGGCCCATTCGAAGTCGGTACGTCCGTCATATTGGAAGTGGAGGGTTCGAGTGAGTTGTGTTCGATCACTTCACCAGAGTTCATCACCGGCTGCCCGGTGGGTATGTCTGAACTTACACAGGAAGGACTTTGGATATACCCGGATCCCGGGGTCGGGCCGTTCAATGTGATGCTACCTCGTGGTTTTGGGGGAAGCATCGAGTTGAGCGTGCACGATCTGTCAGGGCGACGGGTCATGCTGGAACAGCTGACGGGCCAAAGCGGACAGGTCATCCGCTTGGACTTGGAAACCGTTCCGGCGGGCAGTTACGTGGTGATCATGCGGGATGCGGAAAGCGTCGTATCCGGTACGCTGCGCGTATCGCGCTGATCGATCCTCCTCTCGCTGCCTTTCTCTCGGGGAAGCCGCCTATCTCTGGCGGCTTCTTCGTTCAACGTGGGCTTGTACTGGGCGCTCAACGATCCAGGGGTGCGCTGATGACTCCCGACACTGAATGAACCCGGCATCCGAGCTTCGTTGAGTAGAGATCCTCGTGACTAGTGCCTACTCGTAAGCACCAGAAGTCCCATCAGTACTCGCGAACACCAGTGCGACACGAACGAGGTTCGGTGTGGATCGGACTTGGACCTCGTCAGCCCTTTATGAACCGAGCGGAGATCACATCACCTTTCACATCGGCCGATCGGATGACGTAGCTGCCACGTGCAAGGTCCGAAACATCCAAGGTGATCCGTCCAGCATCCAGGGCCTCGCCCATGATGTGATCAAGGACCACCCGACCTGTGGCATCGACCACGGTCACGTGAACCACACTCGGCTGCGAGGGTCCATAGCTGAGATGGATCTCCGCGGTCGCTGGATTCGGGAATACGACCATCCGATCGGAGGCGGCGAATACGACCACCTTCGCGTCGCTGTATTCCACAGCGTTGTCCTGGTCCACCATCTTCAAGCGATAGTAATTCGTGCCGATCAGCGGTGCCTCATCCTTGAATCCGTAGTCCCTGCGGACCATCGATGTACCTGCCGCTGCGACATGGCCAATGGTCTTGAACGAGATGCCATCGGCACTCCGCTCCACCGCGAAGTGATCACTGTGATGTTCCGTGGCCGTGGACCATCCGAGATCGGCATCCTCTCCGTTCCGCCAGGCATCGAATGCAAGTAGTTGAATGGGCAGGATGAGCTGCGTGCAGTCAAGAATGGTGTTGTCGGTGACGCCCGAGCTGTTCAACAAACTGGTCCACTGCAAGCTGAAACGGCGGAAGTTCTGACGCCTGATGATGGGTGGGTAGGGTGGTGTGGTGATGGGAATATCCATGTTCACCACATACAGGAGATAGACGTGGTCCTGCTGCACGGGCAATGGACTCAGCCATCCGAAACCACCGGTGCCTTCGCTCGTGCGGTTGGGTAGAAAGGGCAGGAGTCCGGTGCGTGCGGCCACACGGGCACTGGAGCAACGGATGGGAGCCGTCGTGGGTGAGCAGATCGAGGGCGTCACGTTCGGTAGAAGCCCCACGGGTTGGGCGCCCGCATCCCACACGGCGAAATCGATGTCCTCGGTCGGGGAGAGGATGCCTTGCAAGGCGAAACTCACTTCGCCATCGGCTTGCGCGCGGAAGATGAACCAGCGACCGGCACGGTTCTCATTCTGCAAACAGCCACGGTTCTCCACCGTAAGGTCCGTTATGTAGCCTCGGTATCCACTATCGTAGTCGAGGAAGGTGGTATCGACGATGGCCGTTGGACCGCATATGGTGCGTGACCCCAGGCAATCCTCGCGCGCGGCGGCATAGGGAGCGCAGGAGTTCACCGTGTAAGTGAAGGCAGGTCCGGGACTCGGACCGGTCACCGCGCCACCTCCACGATAGACCCACGTGGGTATCTGTCCTAACTGTGCTCCATCATACGTGTACCACACACCACCGGTGAGCGCAGTGTTGTAATAAATGAAGGTGACCGTGAGACCGCTCGGCACTTCCACGAGTACGAATTCGTTCGGCTCACCCATGGTGGTCACATAGTCGGTGGTATCCGATCCGATGGCGACGCGCATGGTCTGCGACCCACCCGTGCCATCATAGGACATACGAAGCAGGTAGAAGCAGTTTCCCGATGCCGGTTCGGGATCGGTGAGGCAGATGTAGAAGATCCCCGTCTGAGAACCGGAAGTCCCTTCGCCCCATACACGTATGTAGTAGGTGTTGCCGGGTACAAGGTCCGTGCGGATGATGTAGGCGCCAAGACCCGGTCCATGATCATCGTCGCAATCGACCAGGGTGAGCGGACCGTTGCAGTTGCCAGAGGCCGCAGTGTACAGCGCCGCTGCTGGATCGAAGACCGGAATGCTGGATGTGTTCCCGTTCACATGGATGCCCACAGTGCCACTTGCAGGTGCCACGAACCGATACCATACATCGCGACTGGTGGTGGATGAAAAAGTGCCGCAGCCGGGTAGAGGGACACCTGGGGCCGTGCAGGCAGTGTTGTCGTTGAAGGTGGCAAGACCGCTCGTGTAAGCAGGACAGGCTCCAAAGCCCAATAAGGTCGCTGTGCAAGGAAGGTTGTTCGCAATGGTGCCGGGAGTGCCTGCCGGGTTGGTCACTCGCAGCCGAAAGGCTCCGTAGCGCGAAGAACCAGCAGTGCTCTGGGATTCGATCGTGGGATACGCCCGGATGTATACCGTTGAACCCGGCGTCAGGCAGCCGATCGTGGATAACGTGGCCTCCGACGTGCTCGTCAACGTCGTCGATACGCACGCGATCTCGCTGAATTGACTGTAGTCGGAACAGGACCCGGCGGCGGTGTACATGGTGAATCCCATCCTATTGATCCGGCGTGAAGCCGTTAGGCCTTGTGACGCGATGAGCCGGATGGAGCCTGATGCAGGCACCGTGGCTCTGAACCACACATCACCACCGCGATACGAACCACAGCTCGGGTCGTACGGGAACGCCTCATTGCACGCGAAGGTGGTGTAGAACGTGGCCAAAGCCCCACCGACCGAGAGAATGGTCGCAGGGGTAGGTGTACTGTACACGTCACAAGGGGTATCGGCCACATCCTTCCGTGTCGTCAGATCACCCCAGTCTTGGCCCTGCACACAGATACTGAACGTTTTGGTGCTGGAGCTGACCCCTTCTTCCCAGATGCGGATGTAGATCCTGCTGCCAGCAGGAACGCAGGTGGCCTCAAGCGTGGGGTTGGTGATCGAGTTGGTCAGGTTCCCACCAATGGCACAGTCGATCAGCTCGAACGGGCCTGTGGCAGAAGTCGCGAGATACGCGGCCATGCCACCATTGGTGAGTGGATTGGATGATCCATCCTTCAAGGTGATCCGGAAGCGAATGTCACCAGCGGAGGGAACATCGATGCGGTACCAAACATCGCCCGTAGCGCCCGCGGAGAATGAACCGCACAGTGCTGCAGGGACGATGCTGATCGGCGTGTTCGTGGAACCAGCGAGCGTACCACCCGTGGTCTCCGAGCCGGAGGTGCAGATGGCGATCTGGTCGGCCGCGTTCAGGGTGAACGGAAGAGTCGTCGTCGCATCCGAAGGATCATTGCTTTGATACTGTGCATGGACCAATGCATTGATCAGGTGGACCGCGATCAGCAGCGCCAAGCGCATTGCGCGTTGCCGAAGGTTTCCCGAACGGAGGTTGTGGTCCGGACCGGAGAACGGAATGTCCGGTGGATGCGCTGATCGGTGGAGCTGGGGCGAGTCATCAACCCTAGCCGGACCCGAAGATCGTGAGAGGAACATGAGCGTGAGAGGGTGAGAGAAAGAGAGAACGAGAGAGACGATGGCTGAGAGACCACCGGTTCACAATATTACCACAGAAAGCAGCTTTTCCGCCTGTAGGGGAGAGACTGGATCCGCTGCTGGCCTTTGAAAGCCAAGGGATCTTCGGTTCAGACGGGTCCAGAGCGCCAACAGCTGTAGCCTCCGGGCTACTTCGGTATCTGGTGCCGATGGCTTTCAACGCTCGTGAGGTTCAACGTGACAGTGCTCCATAGACGTTCCATTTCAGGAATGTTGCCTGTTCCTGGAGGTCTTCTGGTGCTTGGTCGACCCTTATTTCATCCCACATACCAGCATAGCTTCTCTGCGGCAGGATCGCCACCGCACCATGTAGCGCTCCTGGTAGGTATTCAGGACCAGGAACAGTGGATCCTGTAGTATGGATCCTTTCAGATGGATCCACACTCCACTATCAGCGTCAAGAGCGGATCTACTCCTTCACGAAGCGGATACGTGTTCGGGCAGATGTTTTGTCCAAGATCTCCACAAGGTAGGCGCCACTGGTAAGGGGCGAGATGTCGATGGTGCCGTCATTGGGTCGTTGGCCCGTCAAGAGTGTCCGACCGCCCATGTCCACGATGCGCCAACTGTTCCAATCGCCTTGAGCCGTGATGCGTATCCGGTCGTTCGCCGGATTCGGGGACAAACCGATCGTTCCCATATCCAACTCTTCCAAACCAACGCCCAGGAGGAGTTCGACCTCAACGGTCGCGGAGCAGCCGTTCGCGTCGGTGATCACTACGTTGTAGACACCTGCGGACAAACCGTTCAGGGACGTTCCGGTCACCGCCTCACCATTCACCGTTTGCTCGTAGGGTGGTACTCCGCCAAGGATGGTCCAGGTAAGGGCGCCATCCGACCCGTTCACAGCATGCTCCGGGAATACCACCGCGAATACCGGATCAGGGTCCGGCACCACCACCGATCCCGTGGTCGAGCACCCGTTGATGTCGGTGAACACGAAGTCGAGTTCACCAGCCGCTACTTCCGAAAGTGTGACCCCTTGGGCGCCGGTGCTCCACGTTACCAGTTGAGCGGACGTCCCGGCAAGGTTCACCAGTTCGATCATACCGGTCGCCTCACCGGAACACAAAGGACCCACCACGTTCGCGACGACCTCCGGTATGGCTCCGATGATCACTTCCACCGTGTCGGTATTCGCGGTGATACCGAACGCGTTCGTTACCGTGGCGTGTATGGGGCCACTGGAAACAACAATGGTCTCCGCTGTGTTGTCGCCGGTGCTCCAGAGGTGAGTTCCAGCCTCGTTCACAGCTAATGGGACCGTTGCTGGACTGCAAGCCACCAGGCCTGTTGGTGCCACTATGCGCGGATCGAACGTTTCCCCTTCGGTGAAGTTGTAAATGGTGTCCACGGGTAGGTCGAAGTACCGGTCGATATGCCCACTCAAGTACTCCACTACGACCGAATCGATGATCGTGGCCTCCCCGAGACCGAAGTGTACATGGTGTGAATTCTGGCCGAGGTAGTTCTCTCCGCATACCGTGTAGTGACTGTAGTGCTTTCCTCCGGCGTGCACGTGTATCCAGGTCCCGATGCCCTGCCGGTTGGAGACGGTGCCCTCCACGCCGATACGGACATGGCTCGCCGCTCCACCGTCGTTCACCCAGAGTTGTGGTGCGAATGGCTCCTGCCCGTGCACCACCAGATCCGCATAGCCATCACCGTTGAGGTCCCCACGCGCCACGCTGTGCGTATGCCGTACGAGATCACCGTCGAACAGATCGGGCGCAGCAACGAAGCCGTTCCCACCCTGATTCTTGAAGAATAGATCCGGCTTCGCGGGGATCACGGGTACCACGTGTTCATGCGTTCCCATGTACAGATCCTGGTAACCATCATTGTCGTGGTCGATCCAGAGGCCGCCCCAGCCCCACTCGAACACGTCGAGCCCGAATGCGTTGGAAGACTCAGTGTAGTTCCCAGCGCCGTCGTTCACCATCAACATCTGCCTCGCGTTATTGACCTGTGGGTAGATGCCTGTGTTGGTCATGAAGATGTCCTGGTCGCCATCCACATCGAAATCGCTCATGGAGATGCTCATGCAATGCTCCGGTCCTTCGAAAAGGCCGCGTTCCACGCTGATGTCGGTGAACGTGCCGTCATGGTTGTTCCGGAAGAGCGCATTGCCCGGCATGAAGTCGTTGATCACGAAGATGTCCTGCCAACCGTCATCATCCACATCCAACCACATGGATTGGAAGGAGGCCTTCATGCCATTCCCGGTCCCCGATCCGATGGTGACATCGGTGAAGGTGCCATCACCATCGTTGTGGTAGAGGTGATTGATCTTCGCGTATGTATAGGCTTCGGTCTCGTAGATGTAAGTGCATACGTACAGGTCCAAGAATCCATCACGATCGTAATCGCCGAAGGAGGCACCCCAGTATTTCCCCACGCTTGGAACGAAACCAGCTATAGCGGTCACGTCGGTGAAGGTGCCGTCGCCATTGTTGTGGAACAGGTTCACACGCCCGAGGAAGGTGGTGACCAGGAAGTCAGCGTCTCCATCATTGTCCACATCGGCCCAAAGCACGGCCTTGGCACTTCCTGTCGTCAGTCCGATGAGTTCCACGGGCTCGAGCGCACCACCATTGTTGCGATAGAACCGTAGTGTTCCGTTGCGGTTCCCGAAGGTGAGATCGTCATCCCCATCTCCATCGAAGTCGTAGAAGCTGACTCCCGTGCCGATATCGAAATACTGCGCTGCGGCGGGAACAAGGAGGTCCAGCCCGTTCTGCGCGCTGACATCCGTGTAGCCTTGGGCGCTAAGGTCCACTGAGACCAGACCTGCCGCCGTGAGCAGTAGGGTGGACCGCAGGATCGGTGAGTTGATCATGTCGTAGGCGTGTTGATCGTTAGGATGATCGTCGAGTACTAGGGCGCGAGGATGATGATCCGTCCGGTCTGGCGATGCTCGCCGGATAGAAGCACGAGCTCATACGCACCAGCCGCCAGCCATGGTAGCGCCAGCTCCAGTGTTCCGTTCAGGGTCGGGACAGAGGGGACATTGAGCACCGTGCGACCTGCTGCATCCAGGATCAGGATGCGGTGGTCGTTCAACGCATCGGTCGTCATGACACGGATCGAGCCCCCTGATGGTACCGGATTCGGGCTCAACACCAACGGGCCATCAGCCGACACTTCATGGATGCCCACGCCGGTCAGGGTCACATCCATGACATCAGGTATCGTTCGGATCACCATGGGGTTGCCCGCCAGATCCCGTGCTTGGCTCACTTCCACATCCACACCATTCACATCAACGATCGATGCTTGCACGCCATGGACCGCTTCATGTGTGGATCCACTGGACCAGGCTGACAAGGCAGGATCGAGGATCAGCGATCCCGAAAGTGTACCATCGAAGACGATGTGTGGTGGCATGTCAGCGTCCATCACTTCGTCGAAGGTGGTGGTCATGATAAAGCCTTCCGGTCCGACGTGTGCATCCGTTATCACCGCTGGGTCCGCCGTGGCCGACAATAGTCGTGGATTGCGTGTATCCACCAGAATGCTGAGACCGCTCAGGGTTCCAGCCGTGATCCTATTGCCATGCACATCACGAGCCAGGGAGATCCCGATATCCACGCCGTCGACCTCCACTTCAAGATCTGTCACCTCAAAGGCAGCGCGGAAGGTCGTAGGATCGATCCAGCTGCTTTCGTTCGGGGAGTAGATCAAGCTGCCGCTCAGTGCGTCGGGCTGCGTTGTCGCGATGAATGGTAGTACGGACGTGTCCATGCTTTCGGAGAACGAGAGCTGCACGGCCCATTGATCCGCATCGGCTGACGCATCATTGATGACCGTGGTTGCCGGCACTGCCGATGTAACGGTCGGCTTTCGCGTGTCGATGCTGAACACATCCTCCCAGAGATCAGGCACCACACTATTCCCAGCGATGTCCTTGAGGCCTTCCACGCTGATGTCCAGACCCAGGAGTTCCACCTCGTTACCCGAAAGTGAATAGGTGATCTGGCACGTATGGTCATCGTTCCAGTAGCTCATCAAGGCCACACGCGTCAACGATCCATCCAGCGGATCCGCACCGCTGAAGATGACGAGCGGGGCGATGGTCTGATCCATGGCCTCGTCGAACGTCAGAGATAGTTGTTGAGCGAGGGAGCCCACGTCTTCCATCGTGAGGAACGCGTCCGTCGCCTCCAAGGTCAGGGTCGTTGGTGCTTTAAGGTCGATGGCGAAGACCGCTTCCGCTGTGAAAGGCAGTTGGATGTTACCGACCGCATCGGAGGAGCCCACAGCGGCAACGGTGATGGCCGGTATCTCCGATGTGCCATCCAACAGGGCGAATACCGCCACATACTCCTGATCGTTGATCCAGCTGCTCTCCTCCTCCTGCAAGACCAATAGTGCCGTTGGATCCGATGACGCGGTGAAGGTGATCGTGGGCTGTGTCGAAGGGTCGCCTGCTTCATCGAACGTTACATGGACGCGAACAGATGCGGGACCGATATCATTCCGAGTGTAGATCGGCTGTTCGGTGGTGATGGAGAGCACTTCAGGAAAGCGTGTGTCGATGATGAAGGCATTAGCTTGGGCGTAGGGCGCCATCGTTCGACCTTGAGGATCCATGGCCCCGCTCACGATCAGGTCGATGTCGCGTAGATCATGCTGACCGTTCAACAGGGTCGTCGAGATCTCCACCCGATCAGGAGCGGTCCACGTCTGTGTGAAGGGAGCGAAACTCGGTGTGGCCATGGGGTCATCGGAGGGGAAAGAGACCACCAGCGTGGAGGTCGGGTCCATGGCCCTGTCGAACTGGAAGACCATGGTGAACGGGGATCCACTTTGTACCGGGCCCAGAACGTCATGGCTCATCGCCGTTCCCACCACACGAGGCGGGCCTTCGTTGAAGTACTGGTCGGCAAGTCCTACGACTTGCGGCCCTAGCTGCATGCCGATAGTACGACCGGGGATGTCGTCCATCGCCGGATGGATACCGCCCCAGATCCGCGAAAGGCTGCAGGCATCGGAGGCATCGCGATAGGTGGCCCACTGGAGCCTCACCTCCTCATCCGGGCCATCCTCGAACACGAGGAACTCATTCTGGGGGATCACGTATTCGATCATGCCGCCAGGGAAGTATGGACTGCCGGTGATCGCCGTAAGCACTTCCGCTGCTGTGCGTGAATAGGTGCTGTGTCCTGAGATGAAACCTGCGAAGGGAGGTGTCACGAATGTCGGGCGTTGGTAAGGCCACCAATCCTCGGCGAGTATCCAACCTACACCGGCCACATCACTGCCAGGATCGGTCACATAGGATGGTCCGCGATAGGTGTAGAGTTTGATCTTGTACAGGTCTTCCTGTCCCGGTCCTTCCAATGGATCTCCAGGCATTACCTGTTCGATGAAACCCGCTATGATCGGCATCCCTGCAGGATCATAGCGAGGACCTTGTGGGTCGGAGCATTGACCACGGTCACCCATGAACCGAATGGCACTGACAGGCCGCACTGAGTCGTAATATCCCTTGATGCCCCAAGCGGTGATGGCGGCATCATGCATGGCACTACCCAGTGCGAAATGCGCCTTCACATCGTACTCAAGCGTATCCAACTCCGGCCCTGCACCCAGCCAACGACGGTGGAAGCCTGGAAGATCCATCACGTTGTGCAGGATCTCGAACCAATGACCGGGAGGCGTTTCGCTGTCCACACCATCAGCCCAGAATTCGGCCAGTACGCGGGTGTAGTTGCCTCGGTCGACAAGGTTCGGTGCGTACGGTTGTCCTGTCACCGGGTTA
The DNA here is from genome assembly GCA_016787995.1 of Flavobacteriales bacterium. GTDB lineage: Bacteria > Bacteroidota > Bacteroidia > Flavobacteriales_F > PHOS-HE28 > PHOS-HE28. Next base: position 64,630 of record JAEUTB010000117.1, read on the forward strand.
AGGGAATGTCCGGGACTGTTGTCACCCCCGTTGAGCAGGTCGTAGAATGCAGCATATTCCGCTGGAGTGGTGGGGTAGTTGGAACTATTCCCGATCGAGCCTGGCGATATATCCCAGGTAACGTCCTGGGCAGGGTCCAAGTGCGACTGCCAGATACTCACCATCGCATGGTTCCACTTGAAGAAGGACTCCAGCCCCTCGTTCGATGCTGGATCCAGTTGTGCAGGTCCTCCGGGATCCAAATACACCTTCCAGGAATGACCATCGCGCGTGTATGTCGTGCTCTGGGCTGCTGAGAGGCTGAAGGGATGAACGTTCCCCCATTCCGCACCCACGAATGGCGGTGTGGAGGATACCGGATTCCCGGCTTGATCGATGGATGTCGGAAGCGTGATCGGTTGCCAACGGTTAGGGTCCGCCATGGCCGGATTGCCGGGTAGTATCATTTGCAGGCTGGCGTTCGCCGGTGTGTAGTATTGATTGGCGTAGTTGCCATTCTCGTTACTGCCGTCCTGCAAGCCGAACATGATGTAATGATGGGCGATGTAGTTGCCCAGCGCAGCCGGTCCTCCGGTAGAGGGGTCCATTCCCGTGAAAGTCCTGTCGTATCCCAAGCTGTCCATCAAGTGGTTCAACCTTGCAGAGGTGACCTCGAAGCCTGGAGAATTCAGGAACCGATGCCGTAGCAATCGATACGTGGCGAAACTCATGGCCTCTTTCTGCGCAGCCGAGCGGTCAGAAGGGGTGGTCAAGGCGGGGAATGGACAGGTGTAGTTCCCGTTTGTTCGACCAAGCATCCAGGGCTGCGCACTTGGCACATATGCTGCCCATGCATCATACATCGCTGCATTCACATGGAAGAGGTTGCGCGCGTGCACCGGAGGCCTGGCCAGGTCGTTGCGGATCGCCTTCAAGGTCTGGTCGTTCCATACCCGTACTAGGCTATGCTGGGCTGTCGCTTGCCTTGCTGCGAGTAGGGACCAGAACGCTAGTATGAGGTGCTTCATCGATGGTAGGTTCGGAGCACGGTACCCATGGTTGACCATCGTCAGGTGGTGTTGGAGGTTCGATTTCTAGCCCCATTTCTATCCACTTCTACCTTGCTCACGCGTGCCAAGCCCGGACCCATGACCGTCATGTTGCCCTTAGGATGAAAGGCAGATCCACATGACCATGGCGAATGGCCCAGAGTGTCGAATGCGCAGTAAGAGGTGATTCCGAGAGAAAGAGAGAGGTGCATGGTGAGAGCATGCACGCTGCAAGGATAACGATTCCGATGATCGGAATGCAAGTCACCAGAACCAATGTCCCCGCGCCCCAATTGTGCATGCGCGATCCAGGAAGGTTGGGGGTGAATGGTCTTTGCACCCCGAACCTAGGTCGTTCAATTGGTGCGTGTTCGCGTGTTTCTTGGTTCTGGTTGAGAAATAATTCGAGCTGAACTTGCTTTTTGCGTTCTCAAACCCTTTACATTGGCTTCGCTCTAGACGTACCACTCCTCTCAATCTCTTCTCTCACCTCTCTTACACCTCCCTCACTTCCCTACAACACTTCCTTACACGTTGCTCAGTTCGTTCGTCGCACCCTAGGTGTGGCTGCGACTGAGTTTCTGCTGCGCCGGATCTTCCGCCTCTACGGTCGGTCCTACCTGTGGAAGGCGTGCACCCTTGCCCGCTTTCCTGTTCCCTTCACTCTCATAAACCAAACCCGTCTCTCAATGAACTTTACCCAACGGATCCTCGGATCCATTCAACTGGCAAGCCGTAAAGGGCGTGCGTTCGCCTTGGGCGCGCTCTCCCTTGCGGTATGCGGTGATTCCACCGCCCAGCTCAGCACGTTACAGGGCAGTTACGACCTCTCGGTCACCTCGGGCACTTACTCTCCGCTGGTGGGTGGGGAGGTGAGCTACTCCTACACGCCACCCGGTGTCGCGGGCTTCTTCGGTACCACGTATAACAACGTGTTCTACTACCCCGATCCAGGGCTGCTGAACGGCTTGGCCAACAACTCGACCGATCCGTTCCTCGCTTCTGGCTATCCACTTCCGTTCCCCTTCACCTTCAATGGTGTCACTTGGGACAGGGTGGCGTTCGCGAAGGCAGGCTACATCTCTTTCGGCAGTTCTTCACTCGCCATTCCGGTGTGGATGCCCCAGCACGGTGGGTCCGAGATCTTCAACTCGGCGACCACCCCGTTCTCATCAGGTACTACCTCTTATGCGCGCGGTGAGGTGTTGGAGCAACGCTCACGTGTCGGCTTCGCACATACGGGTGGCCCTTGGGGTAAGAGCCCTGGCGTCATGCTCATCAAAGTGGGTGTGCAAGGAACGGCGCCCAACCGCACTTACGTAGTGCAGTACGAGAACTTCGAAACGGGCAATGCTGCCATGACCGGTAACTTCCAGATCCGGTTGAGCGAAGGTGGTGGCAACCCCAACAACCAGAGCGTATCGATCGCGTTCGGGTCCTTCACCTGGCCGACGACCGTGTCGACCGCCATCGGTCTGGCCGGTTCTACCAATGCCGATTGGTACACGCTCGAAGGCACTTTCGCCGCTCCAACGCTCGGCGCTTCGAATTCGGCTACGATGAGTTTGGGTGGAGCGAACGTTCCTACCAGTGGTCTGACCTACACGTGGACACCGAAGAATACCGCTTGCGTGCCGCAAGCCACCGTTCCAGTGTCGGAGCTGAAGCCGACTTCCGCCACGATCCAATGGGTCGATAATGGCGCCTCTTCCCATGACTACGAAGTACGTGCTCAGGATGTCTCAGGCATGGGCGCTGATGGCCTGCCGGGTTCTGGTGGAGCCGTTGCTTCTGGTAATGTGCCTTCGGGAACGTTCAACGTTTCGGTCACCGGACTTACTTCGAACACCACCTACTATGCCTATGTGCGCAGCACCTGCAGCGCTACCGGTGCTTGGAGCCTTGCGGGTAAGTTCACCACTCCGCTCGATTGCGGTGCAGCTTTCAACTTCTCCGCGGCTACCGGCACCTACGGCGCTCAAAGCGTAACGCGCATCTGCTCAAGCACACCGGGTGAAGCGGCCGTGGCCACCTTCTCTTCGTTGACCCTTGCCGATTGGAACGCCGATCGCCAAACCTCGTTGTATGTGTTCAACGGTCCGAGCACTTCAGGTGATCAGCTCTACAACAGCGCCCCGGCTGCATCTACTGCTGGAGCTCTATACTACATCCCGGCTGGAGGTCTGCGCGCCGCAGCGTTGCCCCCCACTGTGGTCAGCAGTCATCCAAGTGGATGCTTGACCTTCAAGCTGGTTTCCTTCCAAGGAGCCAGTTGGAATGCTGCAGTGACCTGTCAGCCGCTTCCCACCTGTTTCCCCCCCTCTGGTGTAACGGCATCTTCCACTGGCCCGCAGGGCGGAACGTTCACGTGGACGGGCACCTCGTCCGAACATCAATACCGTATCGTGGCCAACGGTGCACCAGCAACGGCGGCGGCCCTCGCTGAGGGCATCAGCGCGACGGTACCGGTCACGGTAACGGATGTGGACCTTGTGGGTGGAACCACCTACACTCTTTACGTACGCGGCATCTGTGCACCTGGCGATACCAGTGCGTGGACGAACGCGTACAACTTCACCACTGCACCAGGTTGCGGTGGACCGTTCAACAACGCGGGATACAACGTATTGGTGAACTATCCGATCAATACGGATGCCACCTACACCGTTTGCCCCAATTCCGGTGGTGATGTGGTCACGGTGACCTTCACGGATTTCTCCGTGGGTAGCGGTGACCGTTTCTACGTGTTCGATGGACCGACCACAGCGGATGGCATGCTGGCTTCCAGCACCGCCGCAGTGGGCTCCTTCCCATTTGGTGGCTACACAGGGACAGCATTGCCTGGACCCTTTACCAGCACACACCCTACCGGATGTCTCACATTCCGCCTGCGCGCCAACGGCACAAGTGATGGATTCGGAGTTGGTAGTGAACACGGCTTCCTGGCGAACGTCACGTGCGCGCCTGCACCAGCCTGCTCGGTTCCCAATAGCGTGACCATTTCCTCCGTGGGGGGCAATTCAGCGGTGGTCTCTTGGGTGGGCGGCGGCTCGTCCTACATCGTGGAATACGGTGCTCCCGGGTTCACGCCGGGTACCGGGGTTACCGCCGGTAGTGGCAGCAGCACGGTGGTCACCAACGTGACCTCCCCGTACACCATCACTGGCCTTTCTCCGACCACGAATTACAAGGTGGTAGTGCGTCAGGTCTGCGCTGGCCCGGTCTATTCGTCGAATTCCTTCCCCGTGAATTTCGTCACCTCCATCGATTGCGCGACAGCCACCGTGCTGGCATGCGGCGAACTGGCTACGGTCACAGCGGTGTTCGGAGCGGAGGGCAATCCAGCTTATGCATTGGGCAACTACGCGAATGCCGGCTGCACAGGTAACATCGTGGGTGCACAAGGGGTGGAGAAGCTCTACCGGATCACTGCTCCGGAGGCCGGTAACTACCAGCTGAATATCCCGGTGAACAACTTCACCAGCTTCGGTCAAGCGGCGTACATGATCGCTCCGGTTTCCGCGGGTTGCGGTGCCGCTGCGTTCACCTGCATCGGCACTGGCCTGAGCCAAGTGAATGGATCCGGTAACGGGATACCCAGCACGATCAACTTCACGCTACCTGCAGCTGGTGACTACTATGTGCTCACCGATCTATACACTTCGGCACAAGGCACGCAACAATTCCAAGTGTTCTGCCCTGGTCTTGCGCCTTGTGTGCCTGCTCCGACGTTCCCGGTGAACAATGGCAGCATCGCTTCCGCAAGCACGACACCGATCAACTTCAGCTGGCCTGCTTCTTTCGGAGCGACCGGTTATGACGTGTATTTCCAAGGTGACTTGGTGGCAACGAACCACCCGTCCACGACCATCAACGGTGCGGCGTACACTCCTGCTAACATCGCTACCCTGTACGGTATCGGAACCACAGTTAGCTGGCGCGTAGTACCTCGGAACTCCTATGGGGTTTCCGATTGCACGAACGAGTTCACGTTCCGCGTGGGCGGTGATGGTGCGGCCAATGCCATTCCATTGACCAACGGCGTGGCGAGTGGTGGCAGCAACCGTGCGGTAGCTGGCTATACGAACCTGAACACTGCAGCTGGCTATTGGGGCCGTGACGTGTTCCATTCTTTCACTACGTCCGCTTGTGCTGATGCCGTTGACATCGAGTTGTGCCTGGGCGCATGGATCGATCAGAACTACCCCATCTTCGAAGTACGTCGCATCGCCGACAACGTGGTGGTAGGATCCAGCCTAGGTACCATGAACACGGGCCAGTGCCGCACGCTGAACCTCAATAACGTCGCGATCGATCCGAATACCGGATACTACCTCATCGTTGACGCATACGGAGGCCAGTACGAATTCACCATTGAATACAATGAAGTGCTCAGCACGGCTGATGCCGACGAGGATGGTCTGCTCGATTGTGAGGATGGCTGCCCAGAAACTCCTGGGGAGGAAGGCAGCCCCTGCTACGCAGGCCCACTCTTCGGATCGGCCTTCGTGAATGGCGACTGCGAATGTGAAGGCCAGGACCCTGTTCCTTGCAGCAACGACCTCACGCTCGAGTTCCAAACCGATGGCAACCCGACCGAGACCACTTGGGAACTGGTGGAGCAAGGAACGAACTTCGTTGTGCAGCAAGGAGGACCGCTGAACCCACCGAATGGCGTGGAGACCAACTTCACCTGCCTCCCCGATGGTTGCTTCTACCTGCGCGTACTCGATGCAGCTGGCGATGGTATGACCACTGGTGGCTACATCCTACGCAATAGCGGTGATAACACCCGCATCATCGACAACCGGAATAACTTCAGCAACGGCGCTGTGAGCCAGCTCTCTGGCACCCAAGGGTTCTGCCTGCCGATCGGCACCGACAAGGTGATCTACAGCAGCTGCGACAAGCTGGACTGGGTGAACAACAAGTTCATCGTGGCCAGCGCCAACCCGGTGGTTTCCGCGCAATTCGGTGTGACCAACACCACCAGCGGTTACGAGTTCTGGTTCTTCGACCCGAACGGCTCTTACAGCTACCGTCGTTTCCGCAGCCACGCCACCAGCGATGGTTTCGGTACCGGCGCCACCCGTGCCTGCCACTTCAAGGTGAACGGCTGGATCAACAGCGTGAGCACCCCGCACCTGCCCAACAACGTGCTGCTGAACGTGCGCGTGCGCGGTCGTGTAGCGGGCAACAACCTGGAGTTCGGTCCGGCTTGCCAGTTCAAGCTCGAC
>JAEUTB010000136.1 GCA_016787995.1 Flavobacteriales bacterium
ACTCCATCATCTTCCTTCCTTGGTCCATCATCACGGTTCGGCTTTAGCGAGGTTGAAGATAGTACGGCCAAAAGGCGGTGTCGAAGAAATTCGTCGAACGGTTATCCACGATCACCGGCATCGGCGGACAAGGTTAACGCCACCCGGTTCGGAACCGTACCTGGGATGTGCCAAAAAGTGTTGTCAGGGCTGGTACTTGCGTTCCTCGGCCTGCATCACTTCCTCGGTAGTGGTGTTGTAGACCCACGCCACCAGAGACAGGTTGGCCGTGTTCCACGCGGGGTTCAAGGCATAGGCGGGTAGGCTCACCGTTACGGTCTGCCCCGCCGCAACGGACCCCGTGACGACCGGTTGGCCCCATGTGCCGTTGAGATTGGCACGAAGCATGTGGCGATGGTCGTAGTCCTCCACATCGGGCGGAGTGGCTTCGGAGTCGAGCTGCCAATCCACCACATGGTCTTCCAGCAGGTACACCACCAGGTTGTGGTCACCTTCCACATCCTCAACGAAGCTCAGATCGATCGTTGCGGTGATGGAACCGCCGTCGATGATGATGGTATCGATGCTCAGGTCGAAGGCGGACGGCTGACCGATGATCTCTGAAACGGCCGCACCCCAGCTGCCCTCCGAAACGATGTCGCTGCTGGCGAAGCTGCGTCTGCTGATCAGACCGGCGGGGAAGAACGAGACACTGAAGGCCTGTTGGTAGCTGATGCCATCCGGTGTGCGATGGTCGGTATCGTAGAAACCGTCGCCGATAGGTGCGTACGGTGGTGCGAACCCACCTGCGTGCACACCGACAAGGATCAGATCCTCGCCGTACAGATCATCCTTGAGCGCTTGGGCGATACGCGCAGCGCGTGGGCAGTTGTTGCACCGATGACCGGTGATGTCCTCGAGGAGCACTTTGCGCGGCACCGAGGGCTGCTCACCACCGCCACCATCGGTCAGGGGAGGTGTGGGATCGCCCACGTAGTCGCATCCGGTGAGACCCAGGAAAAGCGCCGGGATGAAGAGTTTGGTGATGGTCCTCAACATGGCTTAGAAGGTGCTTGTTACGGACAAGGTAAGGCCGTTGGCGGCGGGTACCTGGCGGCACACGCCACCCACACAGAAGATGCCCGCACGTTGGCGGCCGTAGTTGACTTGGAACCGGTTACCGCCGCGGATGTAGCCTACTGACCCGATGGGGTAGTGTAGTTGCTTCTGTCCTTTGGCTTCGAGCTTCGCATCACCGATGTAGTTGTACTGGTCCATGGCGGCTACGAACCAGTGCGGGCTGAAGGTGAGCTCGGCCAATGCGGTGGCCCAGTTCCCTTGGTCTTGCTTGGTGCTCAAGTGCTGCAATTCGAAACGGAGCGAGTTCTTGTCGTTGAAGTTGTGGAGGCCTTCGAGGATGACCATGTCGGCGTGCACCGCTGGCTGGCCAGGTTTGCCCTGGATGATGTCGATGTCGTACCACACGTTGAGGTAGGTAAGGGCGAGTTCCCAGTTATCGCTGATCTTCTTGCGCAGTTCCACGTTCATGTCCTGGAAGTAGCGTCGCTTGCCTGGGCTGAAGAAGGAGGTGCGGTAGCCGATGCGGGCGGTGGTGTCGTCCGCGAGGCCAAGGCGCACGGTGTCCAGCGCGTAAGCCACCGAATAGTTCAGCGCGATCTTGGTGCCGTACTTTCCGCCCAATGCGGTGCCCTTCTTCCATTTGTAGAAGAGCTCACCTTGAGCGGCCACCTCGCCATTGGGTTGTGTGGCATACGGATACAACGTGGCTGGCAGGTTGTAGGTGTGCTGTTTCGCCAGAGGCGGCAGGAAGTTGATGTTCAGGTCGAACGGTGTGGCCGCGGACCGATCGCTCTGGAAGAACATATTGTCGAAGGAATGGGCGCCGGCGGAAATGCCGAAGCCCTTCACGGAATAGGTGGCGTTCACCAGCAAGGCCTGACCATCCTTGTAGATGAATCCGTTCTTGTTGTTGGGGTCATTGATCTTATAGGCGTACTCGGTGTAGATGTTCCACTTCGGTGTGGTGAAGTTGGCGCGCAAGGCATAAGCGCCCACATTCTCGGGCAGTTCCAGCAAGGGGTCACGGTCCTCCTGGTACTTGCTCACGAAACCGCCGCCGATGATCAGGTTGTTGGCGCTCGTCCAATTGGAATCGAGCAATTCGCTCAACGAGATCTCGGCATCGAAACCACGCACCACTCCGGGTCCTTTCACGGCCTCGTTCACGAAGTTGAGGCGTTGCTGGCCGATGAAACCTTTCAGGTAGAGGCCGCGGATGGGTTGGTATTTCAAGCGGATACCGTCCATGGCGTTGTCCACACCGAGGTAGCGCTCTTCGTAGCTCCGGAAGATCATGCCTTGTCCGAACTGCTCGAAGAAGTTACCCACCGTCACCTCCAGGTCGCTCTGCTTGTACCGGGCATAGCGATAGCCGATACCACTGCCGGAATAGGGAACCCCTGCGGGATAACCCGCCAATGCCGGGGTATAGCTCTCGAAGCGCCCTCCGGCCTCGAAGGGGCCATTGGTATAGATCAGATTGGCCCACGCATTGGCCGCCAAGCGTTGAGGTGGCACCACGGCGCCGATCGCCGAATCCACGTTGTAATACTGGGCGTCGGTGCTGAAATTCCCGTGGATCTGCCCACCGTCCTGCGCCTGCAGGATCAAGGGTGAGAGCGCCAGGGCGAGGAGGATGCGGCCTGTGGTGTAGGCGCGATGGTTGACCATTCAGGGGATCACTTCTTGCCGACGAGCTCGCGCACCTTCTGGTACAGCTCGTTCTCGTCGCCAGGTTCGTAGTTGTTGTGTTGATACACCACCTCGCCCTTGCCGTTGAGCAGGAAGGTGTGTGGCACGTTGTTCACGTTCAACGCGCGTTTCAGATCGCCGTTGGGGTCGAGGTACACCTCATAGTCCCAATCCTGCCCGTTCACATAGGGTGCTACGCGTGCCATGCTCCGCGCATCGTCGATGGAAACGGCGATCAGCTTCACGCCGGTCTCTTTTTGCCACTTGTCATACTGGTCGGCGATGGCGCTCAGCTCACGTTTGCACGGCGCGCACCAGGTGGCCCAGAAGTTCACGATGATCGGTTTGCCATCGTTGCTCCAGGTCTTGGTGTCCACCTTCTTCCCATCCATGCTCTGGAGGGTCACGGAGGGGAGTTTGATCTGGGCCGCGAGCAGGACTGGCAGGGCGAAGGCGGTGAGGGTCGTCAGGAGGTTCTTCATGGTGTTCATCGTATGGGGGAAAAGGGAAGGTCGGCGCCAGCTGATGCGAACATCGTACCGGAACGCCGACCTTCCAAATTCCGCTGGCTCTGCTTACTTGGTGAGGTTCACCGTACGGCTGGCGCGGAAGCCCTCCGAGGTGATGTTCACGAAGTACACACCCTCGTTCAAATTGCTCAGGTCCAGTGTGGTGCGCTGCGCGCCAGTGCTGAAGTTGCGGTTCTCAACGAGCACCTGCTCACCCAGCACATTAGTCACAACGACCTGGGCGTTGCCGCTGTTGGGCATATCGAGGGCCAGGTTCACGATGCCGTTCGTTGGGTTGGGGAATACTGCGAAACCGCGTTCGGCGATCTCCTCCTTGATGCCGATGGAGACTTCCATGGGCAGGAAGGCGGCTTGATGCACCTGCTTGGTGGTGACGTTCTGAACGAAGGCTACCAAGGTGACATGGTCGAGGTCGGTCCAGAGGCGGTAGTTGCCTTGGGCTGGCGCACCAGGCGTCCAAGTGTAGCTAAGGTCCACCGTTTGGGTGCTACCGTCGGACAGCGCATTCAATACCGTGCCTTGACCGTTCGGGAAGATCTTGCGTTGAACGTAATGGAACTCGTCCTGAGTCGTGGTGCTAGCGGGATAGGAGTATTCATCTTCCACGGCCACAACGAACAGCTTGTGGTTGCCGTTGAATTCATTGGTGAAGCAATCCACGGTAGCCGTCACGTTCACAGTGTAGTAGTCAACCACATAATCCAGGTCGATGTCGATGAACGAAGGCTTGGAAGCCTCGAATTCGAACATCTCGGTGGAGTAGCCCGTCATGCCTACGCCGTTCAAGAAAAGGTCAGGTATCCCGCTGACACCATAGTACGACTTACGGGTGTTGCCATCGGGGTTGTAGCTAGGGTCGTTACCAGGAGAAGGCCAGTTCATATGGTACTTTACAGCAGCCACTTTGGAGCCTTCGTGGTTGGTGTTGAGGCTTTCAAGGAAAGGACCATAGCCGATGTTCAGTTGCGCGCAAGGACCGCAGGTGGAGCTTGTGAACTGCTCCATCAGCAATACGCGAGGGATAGCCTGTGAGCCGACCACATCGGTCGTTCCGCTCAATCGGTCGTTCGCTACGAGCTGATCCACGTCACCGTTCAAGTTCGACGCCCAGATCTCGATCTCGAAGGTGCCATAATCAGCTACCCAAGGGGTCGGATGTTCTACGGCATAATCGGCGCCTGGTGCGATCGTGGCGCTCACAGACGCGGTCACCGTGGGTCCTCCATCAACGCTGTAGTTGAGATCGAAGCTGGTGATGGCCGTGGTCCCGAAGTTGTGCAGGATGCCGGTGATGGCGTTGTTGCCGATGGCCAATTGCGCATGCACGGTCACCTCCAGCATGGCCAGGTCACGCTCGAAAGGTGCGCCCGTTTGGAAGAGGGCGGATTCGCCCGTGCCGAACTCGCCACCGGAAGCGACCTCTTCGCCGTTCACCGTCACCGAGTAGGAACCATATCCATAATCCTCGCTGCTGATGCCATCGCCGAACGAGTCATAGATGTTGAACACCACGGCGGTGTAGTCCGGGATGCAAACGCTTACAGGATCCTGAACCTCCGTGCCAGCAGCGGCGAGGTTGGTGTAGGGTCCGCCTTCGGCGAAGACCGTTGCGCCGGAAATATCCGTGAGCTCCCACGTGGTCTCCGTACCGTACTGGTCCGTGGTCAGGTTCACGATCACTTCGGACTCGCCCGGGTCGCATTGCGCGGAGGCGCTGTTCGGGAGCACTGCGGCGAGGCCGAGGGCTGCAAGGAGTAACGTTCGTTTCATGTGCGTTAGGAACAAGGGTTTTTTCGGAAGTGGGCCAGGCTGTATGCCCGGCGATCAAATGTACCGGGTCATGCGACCTGGAACTCCTGTTTCGATCAATGGGCTTGGAATCCTATTCGGCTCATTGATGGTACGCCGACCAACCGCGACCTTGGTCGGAGGGCTAGAATAAGGCACTAATTTTGACGGACAGAAACGCTTAGGGTGGATCCATAGGGCCGCCCAAGGTTCTGGAACCGACAACCCGAGACCCATGATCCTACGCTACACGCTTCCTGCCTTCCTCTTCATCGCCGCAACGGCCCACGGTCAGCAGCTCCTTACACTCACTGACTATGACGGTAATGCGGTCAATGGAACACTCGTCGTCCATGTGGGTAGTGCCGAGTCGTCCGTGGAGGAGGTCGGGATCCACGCGGTACTTGAACAAGGGGGGCAGCGTGAGGTGAACGTTCGGCGCTACGAAGTGGATGTTCAGGCGACCACACAGAATTATTTCTGTTGGGGGATCTGCTACGGCCCACAAGACGCGGGCTTCCTACCCGTGTGGAACTCGCTACCTCAACACTCCTTGCAGATGCAGGAGGATGTGGAAGTGAACAACTTCAAAGCGTACCATGTGCCGATGGGGCTGGAAGGCTCCAGCACCTACCGGTATGTGTTCTATGATGTAGCAGTACCCACGGATAGTGTATGGGTCGACATCGAGTTCCAGAGCCTTCCCGTCGGCATCGAAGAGGTGGCGTCATCCGCCAGCTTGGTGGTGTTTCCGAACCCCTCGAAAGGAGCCGATGTCCAATTCGAGCTCGATGCTCCCGGTCTTTCCGGAGCATCCATTTTGGTGATCCACAATGCGGTCGGGCAGCGGATCCGTACAAGCACCATTCGTGCGGGCCAGCCTGTGGCGCGTCTTTCCACGGAGGGGATGGCTCCCGGCATGTACTTCGCCAGCCTCGAGCACCAAGGCCGCAACCTGGTCACCCAGCGTTTCGTTGTCAGCGCTCGGTAAGCGCTGCTATCAATTCATGGGCCAGCGCGGGGACACCTACGCTGGCCTTTTCTTTCCAATGGTGCGCGCGGTCCCGTAGTCCGCTCGGTAGTTCCATGGGATCCACCAGATGCAGTTCTGCCGTGCGCTTCAGGTAATGCACGAGGTTCGCTGCGGGATACACCTGTAAGGAGGTTCCCACCACGATAAGGATCTCCGCTTTCTGGACCATTTCGACCGCCGTGGCCATCAAGGGCACCTCCTCACCGAACCACACGATGTGCGGACGTAGTTGGGATCCCAGCGCACACCGGTCGCCCAAGCGGAGTGATGGTCCGTTGATCGGTGTGATGAGCGTGGGGTCGGCGGTGCTGCGTGCGAGAAGGACCTCCCCGTGGAGATGGAGCACCCGAGAACTCCCGGCACGCTCGTGGAGGTCGTCGATGTTCTGGGTGATCACTTGAACGTTGAACCAGCGCTCCAACTCCGCGATGGTGTGGTGGGCAGCATTGGGTTGAGCGGCAAGTACTTGGGCCCTTCGCAGGTCATAGAAATGGAGAACTTTTACGGGGTCCTTGCGCCAGGCCTCAGGGGTGGCCACTTCCTCCAAAGGGTAGTTCTCCCAAAGCCCATCAGCATCGCGGAAGGTCTTCAACCCGCTCTCGGCGCTCACTCCGGCCCCGGAGAAGATCACTAGTTCCCTTTTCATGGGTGCTTCGCCGTTGATCGGTCAGCGGACGAAGCCGAAAGCTAGCTTGTAAGGAGGATGTCGCCCGTTCGGCCGATCCGTTTATTTTCGCGCCTCCTTGTTGGACCTTATCCGCCGCGCATAGCAGCACTGTACCCCCAGATTTATTGAACGCACCCGGAAGAAGGGGACAGGATGATCGACAGCCTGAACGGTGATGTATTGGATACCGGCGTGGACCACGCGGTCCTCGAATGCGGTGGTGTGGGCTATTGGGTGAGCGTACCCGCCAGCGTCATCACCTCCCTACCAACGACCGGCCGGGTGCGATTGTTCGTGCACTATGCGGTGAGCGTGGATGTGCGTTCGGGATCCAGTGAGCACCGCTTGTTCGGGTTCCTCCAACGCGACGATCGCCAGCTCTTCCGTAGGCTGATCGATGTGCAAGGGGTCAGTGCCACCATCGGCATGGCCATCATGGGCGCCCGGTCATCACAGGATATCCACTCGGCGATCCTGCTCGGCGATGAGAGCCTCCTGAAAGGGGTGAAGGGCATCGGTCCCAAGCTGGCTCAACGCATCATCGCCGAATTGCAGGGGAAACTCGCGGGTGTTCCCATGCCGAGCGGCAGCGTTCAGCTATCGCCGGGCAATACGCTCAAGGCCGAGGCGTTATCGGCACTGACCTCACTGGGCCTGGACCGTGTGAAAGCGGAACGGGCCATGAATACGGTCCTTCAAGAGCGCTCTGGCGATGCACCTGCCGTGGAAGAACTGATCCGGCTTACCCTGAAGAACCTCTGATCACGGTGTCACGCATGTCCCGCCTCCATCACTCCCGTTCCAGCGCCCTGCTGCTTGGCCGGTGGCTGATGGCGTTGGTGCTAGCCGTGCTGGCGTGGGAGGCACAAGCCGTGGAGTTGGAATACGAGGTCTTGTTGTTCCAGGTGGATTCACCGGTGAACCTGCAGTTCCCGATCACCGACCCGCTCACACCTGGGGCACCGAGAACGGGCAGCATCAACCTGGAGGATCCCGGCAACATCGAGAACGAGGTCATCTACGATCCAGAGAGCGGCCAGTACATCATGCGCAGTACGGTGGGCGGCGCCTTCGATTATCGCCCGCCTATGAGCATGTCGCTGGAGGAATACCTCAACTACGACATGGAGCGCAGCATGGACAACTACTGGTTGGACCGTGTGGAGCAGGATAGTGAGAGCGCGCAGAAAGCGCTGATCCCTGCGATCAAAGTGCGGGGCGAAGCCTTCGACAGGATCTTCGGCGGTAATACCATCGACATCAAACCCAGGGGATCGGCCGAGGTCATCTTCGGGGTCAACATCAGCAAGACGGAGAACCCGCGGATCCCCATCGATCAGCGGCGCATCACCACCTTCAATTTCGACCAGCGGATCCAGCTGAACCTGGTGGGTAACATCGGCGAGAAGCTGAAGATCAACACCAACTACAACACGCAGGCCACCTTCGATTTCGAGAACCAGGTGAAGTTGGACTACACGGGTTACGAGGACGAGATCATCCAGAAGATCGAGGCCGGAAACGTGAGCCTTCCCCTGCGCGGTACCTTGATCCAAGGGAGCCAAAGCCTCTTCGGCCTCAAGACCGAACTGCGTTTCGGCAGGCTCACGGCCACGGCCATCTTCAGCCAGGAGAAGGGGCAGCGGCGCAATGTGCAAACCCAAGGCGGGGCGCAGACCACGGTGTTCGACATCAAGGCCGATGAGTACGAGGCCAACAAACACTACTTCCTCAGTCACTACTTCCGCGACCGTTATGACCAGGCCTTGCGCACGCTGCCCACGGTGAACAGCGGCGTGCTCATCCAGCGGATCGAAGTGTGGGTGACGAACATGCGGCAGGACTTCCAGCAGACCCGGAACTTCGTGGCCTTCACGGACCTGGGAGAGGATGGAAGCGCCGCGTCGATCGCCGCCGGGCATTTCAGCAGTGATCTGCCCCCAGGTCTGGTCCAGGACCGTCCGAATTCCACCGTGGCGGATAACAGCGCGAACACGCTGTACCAGACCGTGAGCCAGGATGCGGGGATCACCGGGTTCGTGAATTCGAGCCAGGCGTTGCAAGCGTTGGGCTTGGTGGCCGCACGCCACTACGAGAAGGTGGAGAGCGCACGTTTGCTCACGGCGAGTGAGTACACCGTGAACCAACGCTTGGGCTTCATCTCGCTGAACCAATCGCTGAACAACGACGAGGTGCTGGCCGTGGCCTTCCAGTACACCCTGGATGGACAGACCTATCAAGTCGGGCAATTCGCGCAGGACGGTGTGATCCCCGGCACGGATACCACGCCCATTCCGGGGGAAGAGCAGCAAACGGGACCGCAGGGAACGGAGGCGCTTGTGCTGCGTTTGTTGAAAGCCACCATCACCAACCCACGCCTGCCGTTGTGGGACCTGATGATGAAGAACATCTATTCCCTGGGGGCCTTCCAGGTGAACGCGGAGAATTTCCGGCTGGACCTCTTATACAACAACCCCACCACAGGGGTGGACGTGAACTATATCCCGCGCGCTCCGCTGGATCAGATCCCGTTGATCCAAGCTATCGGCATGGACCGCTTGGATCCGAACAACGCACCCAACCCGGATGGCTGGTTCGACTTCATCGACGGTGCGGCCACTACGGGTGGTACCATCCAAGCCCAGACGGGTCGCATCTACTTCACCACGCTCGAACCCTTTGGTAGTTACCTGGACCAGCAGTTGGTGGGTGTGCCCGAGGAGATCAAGCGCACGATCGTGTACCAGCAGCTGTACGACAGCACGAAGACAGCCGCCCAGAACATCCCCGAACTGAACCGATTCAAGCTGAAAGGCAGTTACCGTAGTGCGAGCAGTGATGTGATCTCGTTGAACTCGGTGAACATCCCGCAAGGATCCGTGGTAGTGACCGCCGGTGGTGTGCGCCTGATCGAGAACCAGGATTACACGGTGGACTACAACCTTGGTCGCGTGCGCATCTTGAACCAGGGGATCCTGGAGAGTGGCACCCCGGTGAACGTCTCGCTGGAAAGCAACTCGTTGTTCAGCATCCAAACGAAGACCTTGGCGGGAGCACGCTTCGACTACAAGGTGAACAAGGACCTCGTGGTGGGTGGTACGATCATGAACCTCTATGAGCGACCGCTGACCCAGAAGGTGAACGTGGGCGAAGAGCCGATCCGGAACACCATGGTGGGTGTGGATGCCAACTGGCAAACGCGTTCGCAGTGGCTGACGGACGTGGTGGACAAGCTGCCCTTCTACGCCACGAAGGCGGAGAGTAACATCAATGCGAGCATCGAAGGCGCCTACTTGATCCCGGGGCACAGCCGGGCCGTTGGTCAAGCCGGTACCAGTTACATCGATGACTTCGAGGGTAGCGTGAGCGTGATCGACATGCGCACGCAGAGCTTGTGGTTCCATTCCGCGGTGCCGCAAGGGATCCCATCGCTCTTCCCAGAAGGAGAACGTGTGGGCGATCTCAGCGCGGGCTTCCGCAGGGCCCAGCTGGCGTGGTACGTGATCGATCCGTTGTTCTTCCGCAACAACAACCTCACCCCGGAGAACATCGCCAACAGCGAAGAGATCCGCAGTGACCACCGGCAGCGTGAAGTGTTGGAGCAGGAGGTTTTCCCGAACCGTCAGCTCGCTGCGGGTACACCCACCAACATCCCGGTGCTTGATCTTTCCTACTACCCGAGAGAGCGCGGTCCCTACAACTACAACCCGGACCTGGAGCCCGATGGTAGTTTACCGGACCCTGAGGACAACTGGGCGGGCATCACGCGTCGGATCACCACCACGGACTTCGAGGCGAGCAACATCGAGACCGTGCAGTTCTGGATCATGGATCCGTTCTTCAACACGAGCAATAGCCTGGGCGAGCCGGCCACCAACGTGAACAGCTTGAACAGCACGGGTGGTGAGTTGTACATCGACCTGGGGAACATCAGCGAGGATGTGCTGCGCGACGGTCGCAAGGCGTTCGAGAACGGATTGCCGAACAGCGCTACGGACCAATCGGCGGTAACGGATGAAACACCGTGGGGTGTGGTGCCTGCGACACAGAGCGTGGTGAACGCCTTCGCCATCACCGAAACGAACAGTAACCGTTTCCAGGATGTGGGTATGGACGGTCTCGGCAGTCCGGGCCTGCAGATCGCCGGCCGCGATGAACAGGAGTTCTTCAATGATTACCTCACCGACGTGGCCGGCTCAGTGACGAACACGGCCGCCCTGCAGGCCATCGAGAATGATCCCTCCAACGACGATTACCGCTTCTTCCGTGGCAGCGATTATGATTCACAGTCCGCGGACATCCTTACGCGTTACAAGCGCTTCAATGCACCGGAGGGCAACTCGGTGACCGACGAGGATTCGCCGGAGGATTACCCGACGCAACAGACCACCCTGCCTACCACGGAGGACATCAACCAGGACCAGAACCTGGGTGAGAGCGAGAGCTACTTCCACTACCGCATACCGTTGCAGCCCCAGGACATGGTGGTGGGGCAGGGTTTCATCACCGACCGTATCCTGGCCACCGCGAACACGCCTGAAGGAGCGAAGCAGGTGTATTGGTACCAGTTCAAGGTGCCGGTGCGCCAGCCCACGCAAGTGGTGAACGGTATCCAGGACTTCCGTAGCATCCGCTTCATGCGCATGTACCTGCGCGGCTGGCAGCAGGAGGCCACGTTGCGTTTCGCACGATTGGAGTTCGTGCGCGGCGAATGGCGCAAATACCTGCAAAGCCTGGAGACACCGGGTGAGGTGGTGGGCGGTGACCCGGACCCCACCGTTTTCCAGATCGCGGCGGTCAACATCGAAGAGAACGGCAACCGTACCCCCATCAACTATGTGCTGCCCCCGGGGATCAACTCCGAGGTGGATGTGGCCAGTGCCAACCTGCGGAACTTGAACGAACAATCACTGCAATACAAGGTGTGCAACCTGCGCGATGGCGATGCGCGTGCCGGCTTCCGCAACGTGCAGTTCGACATCCGCAGCTACAAGAAGCTGCAGATGTACATCCACGCGGAGAGCAGCGATCCCAATGCCCCCATCGAATACGGCGACGCTTCGGTGTTCATCCGCTTGGGTAACGACTTCGACCAGAACTACTACGAGTATGAAGTGCCGGTGACCCCATCGGCGTTCTTCAACCGCGACCCCTACAGCGTATGGCCCGAGGTGAACAACGTGATCATCGAGTTCGCCAAATTGAACGACCTGAAGATCGAGCGCGACCAGAGCGGTGCATCGCGCACCGAGCGCTACCAAGGTGCCGACGGTGATCGCCGTGTGTTCGTGAAAGGGGCACCGAACCTGAGCCAGATGCGCACCATCATGATCGGTGTACGCAACCCGAAGCGCGATGGGGAAGAGGCCAATCCCTGGACACAGGACGATGGGCTTTCGAAGTGCCTCGAGGTCTGGGTGAACGAATTGCGGTTGACCGACTTCGATCAGAGCGGCGGTTGGGCCGCCCTCGCCCGGGTGAACGCACAGTTGGCCGACCTGGGCAACCTGAGCGTGGCGGGCAACTACAGCACGCCGTTCTGGGGAAGTATCGACAAGAAGGTGAGCGAGCGCCAGCGCGAGACCAAGTACGGCATCGATGTGAGCGCGAACCTGGAGATGGGCAAATTCCTGCCCGAAGAGACCAAGGTGAAGATCCCGCTATACGTCGGATACTCCGAACAGATCAGCAATCCGCAGTTCGACCCGCTGAGCCCCGACATCACCTTCGACGAGGCCACCAGGGCCCTCTCACGCGAAGAGCGGAAGGAGCGGTTGAAGGTCTCGCGCACGTACACACGTCGGCGCAGCATCAACCTCACCAACGTGCGCAAGGAGCGCGGCCAGGGCAGCAAGGAACAGTTCTTCGACGTGGAGAACCTGAGCTTCAACTACGCGTACAGCGACCAGGAGTACTACGACGTGAACACCGCGTACGAGAACACGCGCACGTACCGTGGTTCCATCGCCTACCTGCACTCTCCCAAGGCTCGGCCCATCGAGCCTTTCGCGGGCATCGGATTCGTGAGCAAGAGCAAATGGCTGAAGCTGGTGAAGGACTTCAACTTCAACCTCGGCTTCAAACAGATCAGCATGCGCACCAGCGTGGACCGCATGTACCTGGAGCGGCTGG
>JAEUTB010000137.1 GCA_016787995.1 Flavobacteriales bacterium
CGCAATCCCCTCCGCATCGGCATCACCTGCGGCGACCTCAACGGCATCGGCATCGAAGTGGTGCTGAAATGCTTCGAGGATGCCCGCATGCACACGGACATCACCCCCATCCTCTACGCCAACGCGCACACGGTGAGCCACCACCGCAAGGCCTTGAAGTTGGACGAGGTGCAATTCCAGCGGGTGAACGACGCCCGCGACGCCGTGGCCCGCAAATTCAACGTAGTGAACGTGTGGGAGGAGGATGTGGCCATCGAGTTCGGCAAACCCTCGGGCCAGCTGGCCAGCTACGCCATCAAAAGCCTCGAAGCGGCCGCACAAGACCTCTCCAGCGCCAAGATCGACGTGCTGGTGACGGCTCCGATCGATAAGCACGCCATGCAGCAGGCGGGGTTCGCGTATCCCGGCCACACCGAATACCTGCAACACCTAGCGGGCGGTGATGGCGAAGTGCTCATGCTGCTCGTGGCCGATGGCCTGCGTGTGGGCACGGTCACCGGTCACATCCCGATCAAGGATGTCGCGGCCGCGATCACCACGGATAGGATCATCGCCAAAGCCCGCCTCTTACACCAGTGTCTCCTCCGCGATTTCGGCATCGTATCGCCGCGCATCGCCATCCTCGGCCTCAACCCACACGCCGGTGATGGTGGCGCCCTCGGCAGCGAGGATAAGGAGCGCATCGCCCCCGCCGTGCGCCGCTTGAACGACGAGGGCATCACCGCCATGGGACCCTATGCCGCCGATGGCTTCTTCGGTAACGGCAGCTACAAGCACTTCGATGGCGTGCTGGCCATGTACCACGACCAAGGCCTCGCTCCCTTCAAGGCCATCAGCTTCGGCAACGGCGTCAACTTCACGGCTGGCCTGCCCATCGTGCGCACCAGTCCCGACCACGGCACCGGCCTGGACATCGCCGGGCAAGGCGTAGCGAACGAGGCCAGCTTCCGCGCCGCCATCTGGATGGCCTGCGACATCCACCGCAACCGCGAGGTGTACAAGACCATTGGGGCGAACCCGTTGCAGCCGCAGAAAAGGGAGAAGGAAAGGAAGGATGGTTAGTTGCGCCGATATATCGGCCACTGGTCCACTTAGTTGGTAGAGCAGAGACCAACTATCTTCACTCCGCATGAAGAATGGCCAACTTTTTCCGTTGATGCCGCACAAGGATCGCAGGGTCCCCTCGTTCCTCGGGAGACCCTGCTGTTGTGTAAGTATAGTCGGGCTCATCAACAGGTTCTCTTATTACCCCTATTGAAAATGGGCCACCGTGTTCTTCCCGTTGTGACGCTAGCCGCACTATTGCTTGCAGGCACCTGCCGTAAGGAAGGAGGTGATTGTCATCATACCATTACATGGATGAACACCTCCCCGGATACCGTCATTTTCGCCTTTCGCGCCAATTACCCAGGGCAGGGATGCAATCTTCAGGGTCGCCGGATAGCATCGAGCGGATCTTACGAGGATCATAATCGGGTATGCTGGGAAAATGAATTGCACGGTGACAATAAGTATGAGGTGTACGTACTGTCCACAGATGGATACAACGACCCAGCTATCTACTATTCGTGCGACTCTCTGGAGCGCAGGAATACCATACTGGCGAAGCGATCCTTGTCCTCGGAAGACCTGCTCGCCACTGATTTCGTCGTGGCTTATCCATGAGGCTCCTCGTTCGACGGTTGGGCCGTTTCCGGTAAGCCCCTCAAACCCAAGGTCTCGGATCCGTTGATCCACCGGCTCCCAGATCCCGGGGAACCGCTACATTTGCGGTCCGTTTGTCGGAAAGTACCCTATGGACCCCCTGAAGGACCATACCATCGAGTTCACCGGGCTGAAGGACGGCCAGCACGACTTCCAGTTCGTATTGGAGCAGCCGTTCTTCGACGCCTCGGGCGAAGAAGAGTGGGATGGCGGTGCGGTGACGGTGGATGTGACCCTGGACAAGAGCACGACCCTGTTGGTGGCCCAGCTGCGGGCGAAAGGCACCGTACGCGTACACTGCGACCGCTGCGATGCCCCAATGGACCAGCCGGTGGAGGGGGACCAACGCCAGATCTTCAGCCTAACCGGCGGGGAACCGAGCGACGACGACGAACTGGTGACCTTGGATGACAGGGCCCACAGCATCAACCTGACCCATTACATCTACGAGTGCCTGCGCCTGGCCCTCCCCATCCGCCACGTGCATGCCGAAGGGCAGTGCGACCCGGAGGTGGAGAAGGTGCTGAGCCAACTGATCGTGGAACACGAACCCACGCCGGACCCCCGATGGGCCGTGCTTAAAGACCTCCAGAACAAGGAGCCGAACGCCTAAGCAAGTAGAGCCATGCCAAATCCAAAACGTCGATTCTCGAAGACCCGTACGGCCAGCCGCCGGAGCACCAAAGTGGCCGGTGTGCCCACCTTGAGCAAGGACCCCGGTACGGGCGAGATGCACCTGCGCCACCGCGCCTACAAAGTGGGGGAAGACCTCTACTACAACGGCAAGTTGGTGGTCTC
>JAEUTB010000163.1 GCA_016787995.1 Flavobacteriales bacterium
CTTCCATATAGCCCCAGTGCTCCACCACTTTCCCATTCTCGAAACGGAGCACATCCACCGTATGGATATCGATCGGCTTATTGGTGGCAGGCATGCCTTCAGCCATGGAACCGGTGTTCACGCCCTTCCAACGGTAATGCGCCACTACACGGTCGCCCTCCGCGATCAGGTCCAGGTCCTCGGTCTTGTTGTCCGTGAAAGCCCCGGAGGACTTGGTGATCATGTCCTTCAGTTGCTGGATACCTGTGGAGGTGACACCCGGCATGGGGAGGTGTGACACGAACTTCTCCCCTACGACCTCCTCGATGCCCTCAGTTTTACCCGAGAACCAGAGCTCCAAGAACCGCTGGGCGGTCTGTTCCATCCGCTCCACTGATGCCTGTTCGGCGCTGTCAGCGGACATCATAGCCTTATGGTCGGCCATCAACTTTTCGTGCTCGGGGTTCGCTCCTCCGCAAGAGCACATGATCGCTATCAAGGGCAGGGTGAACAGTAGTGGATCCTTCATGAGGGTTTCGGGTTGGAAGTCGAAGGTAGCATTGTGCGGCGAGTGAGTCGACCGGAAGAGCCGCTACAGTGGTCACCCGTGAACGACCCCAGGTCTCTTGGTCACGTACCTTAACATACCCCATAGCCCCACACTATGACACGCAGTTGCCTCACACTCGCGTTCGCACTCGCCTCCCTGGCCTCCTGCAAGAAGGAGGACGTTGTGAACCCCTGCCTATCGTCACCCACCCCGTGGATCGACCTGAACTCCTGGCCATCGGGCTTGCACCAGGATAGCACGTGGGTGGTATCCTACGACAGCCTAATATTGGACATACGAACGGTCGCCGATGGCAGCAACCGCCAGCTCAGTGCAGGGTTCCCGGATGAACCCCAGCTGACCTCGGTCAACGTCATCATCCGCGCCACTGCGAACGACAGCACGCTGTACACGACCAGCCAGGATCCGAACAACTTCCTCTCAACGATCAATACCCTCGCGACGATCGGTGCCGTGACCACCGATATACCAGCTCAGCTGCGCATCAGTGTGGGGAATTCGTGCAGTGGCAGTAATTCGGTGGTGCGGGCACTAGTGATCACACCGTGATCTTCGCAAAGGCCCGGGCAACGACCTGTGGTTACGATATGATCGAAGCGATCAGGAACCGACAAGTACAGCTGAACAATACGATATCATACGCACTTCCATCCTGCTTACTCCATCACCCTATGCACAAATGCTCGCTGCTCAACCGAACCCCTACCCGATCATTCGTGTGACGCGTGCCACCATCGCCCCCACGTTAACCAAGACTACCGGTACGATCACTATCCGTGACGCCTTCGTAGCACCTTCAGGCTACGTCTCCATCCATGATCGGCCCATCCAAGTCCAAAACGAGAAAAAGCAACTGCACATGCGTGTGGCCAGGCCACCTGATTCCATATGCACGTCCGATAAGGAGGCGGGTGGGTCAGCGGCTCACGCGCTCCAACACCCACCCGCCCTCCTCGTTCACCCGGTAGAACAAGTGGCGGTCCTCCGAACCATCCGACCGGTGGCGGAGTCCTTGACCGAAACGTACGATGAAGAACTCCAGGTTCTCCGGAGTATGGGTGGCAAAGATGTTCAGGTATGCGAAGCGCTCTCGATGCTTATCTATTTCACCCTCTGCAGGGTCAATGATCCGAATGAACCTTTGTGCGATGATCGCCGGGAGATTGATGGACGGGAAATCCTCGTGCCTGCCGATGTACACCGTGTCCGGTAATGGCGCAGTGACCGTGTCCATGGCTGCGATATGATCCTCAATGGCCATGTGGTAGGCCGCGCTGGTGTCATACGCCTGCACGGAAACGGGATGAGCAGTAACCTGTGCGCGTTCGTGGCTGCGTTGGCATGCGAACAGGAACAGGACAAGCAGTGAATGAATGGCCGCTCGCATTGGACCAAATCTAACGCATCATGTGCAGCGGCCCCACCGAATAAGCCGGAGCCCCATCGGCGGTTCGGCAGGTGATCTCACTGAAGACCCTGGGTTACCATCCCGATCGCCCCCCACCCCTCACCGCCCCTCCTCCCACACCGAGCTCCCGCCATCCATCCCCACTGGTCCAGCGCTAGGCCTCGTGCAGGCGGATGCGCCCATCGGGGAGCAGCTCCGGCGTTGACCGGCACACACCGGTCATCCGTTCACCGCGGTCGTTCATCGCACGCGCAGACGACAGCCTCATCCAACAAGGCGATCAACTGCCCGCTGACGATGCGCCCACCGGAATAGCGGCACGTGACGATGCGGCCCGTCTGCCTAGTGGAACACCACTTCGGGCGAGACCTCGCCATTGGCGCTGTTGCTAACGGGGATAGCGGCGGTCGTGGTAGTTGATCATGGGGTGTGGGCGAGCATGTGAAGGTCCGAGATCACAGTGAGGGATGCGCAGGAACGAGTGCGAGTTGTAGGGTCCCCGTGCAATGCGAGGTAGACTTATTCTATGTCATTTCCAAACGCGGTTTTGAGTTCTCGAGGAATGGTTTGAAGGCTTCTCCTTTTCGGATCACAGCGCATATGCGATGGACGACCTTGTTGCGGATCGCATTGACCACCAGGATGGGCTTCTTTCC
>JAEUTB010000225.1 GCA_016787995.1 Flavobacteriales bacterium
GCTCGCAGACCTGATGCAGGGCTTGGGGATGCAGCCTGATCTGCCCACGCTTCAACTCCTGCTTCCGGTCGGGATCAGCTTCTATACCTTCCAGTCGCTCAGCTATACCATCGACATCTACCGCGGGCAGATCAAAGCCACTCGTGATCCGCTGGAGTTCCTGGCCTTCGTGAGCTTCTTCCCGCAACTCGTGGCCGGTCCCATCGAACGGGCGCGCGACCTCCTACCGCAATTCCAGGCACCACGTCATTTCGATCGGCAAAAAGCCACCGATGGGCTGCGCCAGATGCTCTGGGGGTTCTTCAAGAAACTGGTCATCGCCGATGGCTGCGCCCCCGTGGTGGACGAGATCTTCGGCGGTGATCCGGCCTCGACACCTGGGGCAACCCTCTTCTTCGGTGCCTTCTTCTTCGCCTTCCAGATCTACGGCGACTTCAGTGGGTACAGCGATATCGCCATCGGATGTGCCCGCTTGTTCGGTTTCGAGCTCAGCCGCAATTTCGCCTACCCGTACTTCTCGCGCAGCATCTCCGAGTTCTGGCGGCGCTGGCACATTTCGCTGAGCACCTGGTTCCGCGATTACGTGTACATGCCGCTCGGTGGATGGCGCACCAAAGGGGGGCGGTTGCGCAACATCCTGATCACCTTCTCCGTGAGCGGTTTCTGGCATGGGGCCAATTGGACCTTCATCAATTGGGGCTTGTTGCACGGGATGTATTACGTGCCGGAGGTGCTCACCGATGGCAAGGCCCGGCGTGATGTTCCCACGTTACGCGACATTCCAGCGATGCTCACGACCTTTTTGCTCGTTGTGCTGGCATGGGTCCTGTTCCGGGCCACCACCATGGGAAAGGCCATCGATCACTTGAAGTACATGGTCGCGAACGCGCTGCAACATCCGGGCATCGCGTTGGTCTGGGCCCGGCATCCGGTGGCACGCTTCATCGCTGTTCTTGTGGTGGTGGAATGGGTGGCGCGTGCCACGGACCACCCACTACAACGCTTACCAAGGAAGATGTGGCTGCGGTGGTCGATCTACGTCGCGCTTGCCTTGGCCATGTTGGTACGAATGGACATGCATACCTATGAGTTCATCTATTTCCAATTCTGAGCCGTTCCGCCTGCTGTTGCGCGCTGCACTGTCCGGCCTGTTGGTCGTTCCTGTCCTCGCGGTCGGGTACTTCTTCGGGCCACACGTGGCACGGATCGACTATTTCCATGCCGTGGAAGCGAAACACGCCCGACTGGCCTCCCTGCCTTCGCCGAAGATCATCATCATCGGAGGGAGCAACGCCACGTTCGGCCTCGACAGTGAACGCCTGCAACGCGCCTTGTGCAGGCCTGTGGTGAATATGACGTTGCATGCCGGACTGGGTTTCGAGTTCATGTGTAACGAGTTGGATGGCCGGATCGGTGAGGGGGATCTGATCATCGCGACCTTGGAGTATTCGGCCTTCACCCATGCGGTGAAGGATAACGAGACCCATATCATGCTCGTCGATCGGGCTCCGGTCGCATGGAAGGCCATTCCTTGGTACAGAAGGCCTCGCGTTCATCTCGGTCTCGCCATCATGCGTTGCCAAGCCGCATGGAACTACTTCTCCGGAGAATGGAGCGGCGAGGTCGCTGATAAGGTCTATCGCGCGGATGGATTCAATGAATGGGGTGATCTGACCGCACATCTAGGTCTTCCGTACCGGGGTGCGGATCGCCAGCACCGTGTGATCCACGAGTTGCCGGTGTTCGATGATCAGGTGCTTTCCGTAGCCGGCCAATTGGTGGATAGTGCCACTGCACACGGCGCACAGGTCGTTTTCACCTGGTCGGCTATCGCCAGCTCCAGCCAACGACCTGAACGGGGCCGCTTGGTCCAGGAACGCATGACAGCGGCGGGTTTTCCGCTGCTGGGCACTCCCGAAGACTACACGTTCCCGGATACGGCCTTCCACGACACACATTACCATTTGCGCGAGACCTGTCGCGGCATTCGGACCGAAAGGATGATCCGTGACCTGGTTACCGCCGGCTTCGCGCAGCGTTGCGATAGCCGCTGAAGGCGCTCCTATCGCTTGCTCTCGGGCACCAGCACGAAGATGTCCTCGTTGTCGCGCTTCATATAGTAGCGCTCGCGGGCGAACTTTTCCAGCAACTCCTTGTCGCTCGAGAGTTCATGCAGATGCTCCCGGGTGAGCTTTATTTCGGTCGCATAGTACTCCTTCTGCTCGTTCATGCGCGCTAGTTCACGCCTGTTCTTGAAGGTCGTCCACGCATCGTTCCGGTCGAAGAACGCGATCCAGCAAAGCAGCCCCAAGCTGGCGGCGACGTACCGGTTCTTCAAACGAGCTGGGATGCGATCCAGGAGCTTTTTCACGGGAACGAAGCTACCCTCAACACGGATGGAACGCGGCTTTCCATGCCCGCCGTATTCAACGATCCGCTGTTCGGTTCACAAGGCGCCCCGTTTTCCGAGCTCGATCACCTCCAGGTCCTTCACTTTCCCGGCTTCCAAACTGAACCTCAAGATGGTACGGACCTGATGCCAGCCGTGTCGGCCAGCGGCGCCGGGATTCATGTACAGGCAGTTCACCCCCGGATCGAATTGAACACTGCAGATGTGGGAGTGCCCACAAATGAACAGGTCCGTCGGGGTGCTGCGCAGTTCCCGTACCACTTCAGGTGTATAGCGCGGAGGTTTACCAGCGATGTGGGTGATCCACACGCGTACGCCTTCCAGCGTGAAGCGCAAGTGTTCCGGGAAGGCCGCCCGGGTAGCTCCATCATCGATATTGCCGAACACGGCCCGGAGCGGCTTCCACTGCGCCAATCCCTCGGCCACCAGCGGACCGATGTCCCCGGCATGCCAGATCTCGTCGCACGCACTGAAATGCTCCTGCACGCGCGGATCCAGCCAGCCGTGCGTGTCGCTGATGAGCCCGATCCGCCGCATGCCCGCAAAGGAAACCACGATACCGTCCCGGCCCGCTCTACCCGGTACCTTTGCGCTCTGATCGCCCATGGAGATCCTCCCGCGTTTCTTCCTACAACTCGCCTTCGACGGCACGCCGTACCGGGGATGGCAACGGCAGCCGGCCGCTCCAAGCGTGCAGGAAGAAGTGGAAAAAGCGCTACGGATCGCCCTCCATGCCCCGGACCTGTTCGTAGTGGGCTGTGGCCGTACCGATACCGGCGTGCATGCCACCGATTATTATCTCCATTTCGATGCACCATCGGACAAGGTGGTCGATGAGCGCCTGGTCTACAGCCTCAACAGCATGCTCCCTGACAGCATCGCTGTAAAACGCGTCATTCCGGTGAGCGACGATGCCCATGCCCGCTTCAGTGCCACCGAACGCGGTTACACCTACCTGATCCTGCGGCGCAAGGATGCCTTCATGGCCGATCGCGCCCACGTGCTTCATCCCCCATTGGATGTCGCGGCCATGAACACGGCGTGCGAGCACCTCATCGGGAAGCAGGACTTCAGCAGTTTCTGCAAGGCGGGCAGCGATGCCAAGACCATGTTATGCGATGTACGCTTGGCCCGCTGGGAGGAGACCCCCGATGGCTATCGTTTCCGCATCCGCGCCGACCGGTTCCTGCGCAACATGGTGCGCGCCATCGTGGGTACCTGCATCCGGATCGGCAAAGGCCAAGCCGCTCCGGAGAGCATGCGCGCCGTGATCGATGCCCGGGATCGCAGCGCGGCCGGCAAAAGCGCTTCTGCACGTGGTCTGTACTTGGAACACATCGTTTATCCCTTCATTCCGGCAGCCCAGCCATGAGCACAACGTCCGCAACGGCAGCGACCGACAAGCAGGGGAGTAGTGCTTCTGGTGCCACCCGACCCAACGCCAGTGTTCAAGGCAAGGCGTTCGATCGCAAACTCTTCGGTCGCGTCTTCGCGTTCACCGGCCCCTATCGTGGCATCTTCTGGTGGGCGGTGGCCCTCACCTTCGTCCTCAGCATCGTAGGTGTGCTTCGCCCCATCATGCTCGGTTGGCTGGTGGACGTGGCGGCCAACACGTATGATTCGCTATTCGTACTGACCAAGGATTCGAATTGGAACGCCCGCAGCATCGCTTGGATGGCGGAACTCACCCAAGGGGTGGTCGGTCCCGGCACCTGGACGCTCGTCTGGGTCATCACCATCGTTGTGGTCGTTCTGCTCATCGTGGAAACCGTGGTGCAGTACTTCCAGGCTTACTGGACCGCCTGGCTCGGTCAAGCCGTGACCTTCGACCTGCGGCAACGGCTCTACGCCCGCGTGCTTGGCTTCAAGCTCCGCTATTTCGACCGAACCCCGATCGGGACCCTGGTCACCCGCGTGATCAGCGATATCGAGACCATCGACGACATTTTCTCCCAAGGGCTTCTCATGATCATGGGCGATATCCTCAAGCTGCTCGTGGTGGTGGTGGTGATGTTCGTGTACAACTGGGAACTCGCCCTGCTCAGTATGGTGCCCATTCCCTTGCTGCTGTGGAGCACCAACATCTTCAAGAACAGCATCCAGAAGAGCTTCCAGGATGTCCGGACCCAAGTGGCACGCCTCAATGCCTTCGTTCAGGAACACATCCAAGGCATGGCCATCGTGCAACTCTTCGCCCGGGAAGGGCAGGAGTACCGAAAGTTCCAGGCGATCAACCGCGAGCACCGCAAAGCCCACATCCGCGGTGTGCTGGCCTACAGCATCTTTTTCCCCGTAGTGGAGATCCTCAGCGCCATCTCGCTCTCCTTCCTCGTATGGTGGGGGGTGAAGGACGTATTGGCGGGGCAGGCCACCTTGGGCGACATTTTCGCGTACATCCTCTTCATCAACATGCTTTTCCGGCCCATCCGCCAACTCGCCGACCGGTTCAATGTGTTGCAGATGGGCATGGTCGGCAGTGAACGTGTCTTCCACGTGCTGGATACCGATGCGACATTGACCGATACCGGCAGCAGGAGTACGGCATCCCTCAAGGGCGATATCCGCTTCACCGACGTCTGGTTCTCCTACGATGATGCACCTGCCAAGGACGCAGGCGGCGAGGAACAGGTGCAGAACCCTGTCCTCAAAGCGATCGACTTCGACGTGAAGGCCGGCCAGATGGTGGCCTTGGTCGGTGCCACTGGTTCGGGCAAAAGCAGCATCATCAATCTGCTGAGCCGATCGTACGACCTGCAGCGCGGCCGGGTGACGCTCGACGGCCATGACATCCGCGAATACCGACTAGCCGAGCTGCGCAGGGATATCGCCGTGGTGATGCAGGATGTCTTCCTCTTCAGCGACACGGTCCACAATAACATCACCCTCGGCGACCCGAACATCAGCCGTGCACGCGTGATCGAAGCGGCCAAGTCCGTTGGCGCCCACGAAATGATCGAACGGTTGCCGCTGGGCTACGATACCGAAGTGCGGGAGAGGGGCAGCATCCTCAGCGTTGGCCAGCGGCAGCTCATCGCCTTCATCCGCGCGGCGGTGAACGAACCCAAGGTGCTGATCCTGGACGAGGCCACCAGCAGTGTGGATAGCACGAGTGAGCAACTCATCCAACAAGCCACCGAGGTGCTGACACAAGGGCGCACCAGCATCGTCATCGCCCACCGCCTCAGCACGATCCAAAAGGCGGACCGGATCATCGTGTTGGATCAAGGACGGATCATCGAGCAGGGGTCGCACCACGAATTGCTTGCCCAGGACGGACCCTATCGCAAGCTCTACGACCTTCAGTTCCGGTGAAGGATCCCCGATCCGACGCTAGGCAGCGAACGTAGCCCGCAGGTGCTGGCCGGTGTAGGAGGCTTTAACCTGTACGATCCCTTCGGGGGGACCTTCGTAAAGCACCGTGCCACCTCCATCACCGCCTTCGGGCCCAAGGTCGATCAGGTGATCCGCACGCTTGATCACTTCCGTGTTGTGCTCGATCACCAGTACGCTGTGCCCATTGGCGATCAACATGTCAAAGGCCTTCAGCAACTTGGCGATGTCGTGGAAATGCAAACCCGTGGTGGGTTCGTCGAAGATGAAGAGCGTGGGCTTCTCATCCTGACCTTTCGTGAGGAAACTGGCGAGCTTGATCCGTTGCGCCTCTCCGCCACTGAGCGTGCTGCTGCTTTGGCCAAGCTTCACATAGCCAAGGCCGGTCTCTTGGAGTGGCAGTAGTTTATTCACCACACGCTGGCAGGCCGAAGAGGTGGCTGCTTGTTGTTGAAAGAACGCGATGCCATCATCCACCGTCATGTCCAGTACCTCGGCCACATCCTTGCCGCCCACCTTCACATCCAGGATCTCCTCCTTGAACCGTTTGCCATGGCAGGCCTCGCAGGTCAGGCTGATGTCGGCCATGAACTGCATCTCGATGTGTACCTGACCCTCACCCTGGCACACGTCGCACCGGCCGCCGTCCACGTTGAAGCTGAAGTAGGCCGGACGGTAACCGCGCATTTTGGCCACATCCACTTCACTATACAACTGCCTGATCTCGTCCCACGCCTTCACATAGGTCACCGGGTTGCTCCGTGAGCTGCGCCCGATCGGGTTCTGGTCCACGAGCTCCACGGCTTGTATCCTGTGGAGGTCGCCCTCCAAGGTCTTGTGCTCGCCGGGCCGCTCGCTGAAGCCCTCCAACTCGCGCTTCAAGGCTGGGTAGAGGATCCGCTTCACCAACGTGGTCTTACCGCTTCCGCTCACACCGGTCACTACGGTGAGCATATGCAGGGGGAAGGCCACATCGATGTCCTTCAGGTTGTGCTCGCGCGCACCGCGCAGGATGAGCTTGTCGCGCACCTGCTTGCGCTGAGTGGGCTGCGGAATGGTCTCCCGACCGGTGAGGTAACGGGCCGTGAGGCTATCGCAGTGCAGCAATTCGGCATGGGTGCCGGTGAAGACGACCTCCCCGCCATGGGAACCCGCCATCGGGCCCATGTCGATGATGTGGTCGGCGGCTTTCATCACCTCTTCGTCGTGTTCCACCACGATCACCGTGTTCCCCAGATCGCGCAGTTTTTTCAATACCTCGATCAACCGGAGCGTGTCGCGTGGATGCAGACCGATGCTGGGCTCGTCCAGGATGTACATGCTGCCCACTAGGCTGCTGCCCAACGAGGTGGCCAGGTCGATGCGCTGGGTCTCACCACCGCTCAGGGTGTTGCTCCGGCGTTCCAAGGTCAAATAGCCCACACCAACGTCCACCAAGAAGCTCAGGCGGTTGCGGATCTCCTTCAACAGGCGGTCGGCGATGCGCTGGTCCGCTTCGCTCAGCTTGAGGTCCTTGAAGAAGGCCGCACATTGCGCGATGGGCATGCGCGCCAATTCGGTGATGTCCTTGCCACCCACCTTCACATAGCGGGCCTCCGGGCGCAATCGGGTACCTTGGCATACCGGGCATTCGGTCTTACCCCGGTAGCGGCTGGCCAATACGCGGTATTGGATCTTGTAGCTCTTCTCTTCCACGTACTGGAAGAAACGATCCAAGCCGTGCAGCCCGCGCGCACCCTTCCACAGGAGTTGGAGCTGCTCTTCGTTCAGGTCACGGATGGCACGGTGGATGGGGAAGTCGTATTTCGCACTGTCGCGGATGAAATGGTCCTTCCATTCGCTCAGCTTCTCACCGCGCCACGGAGCGATCGCATCATCGTACAAGCTCAAGCTCTTGTCCGGGATCACCAGATCCTTGTCGATCCCGATCACGTTGCCATATCCTTCGCACTTGGGGCAGGCGCCCACCGGATCGTTGAAGCTGAACAGGTTCGGTGAGGGCTCCTCGAAGGTGATGCCATCCTGCTCGAACTTGTCGCTGAATCCGAGCTGCCGTGGTTTTCCCTTGCTGTCCTCCCCCAGGAGGATCAGCTCGCCCTGTCCTTCGAAGAAGCCGCTTTCCGCACTGTCGGCCGCGCGACTATCGTTCTCCTGGTCGCCAGGGGTCACCGTCAGGCGGTCCATCACCAGGAACCAGGTCCCTTTCGGAGCCTTCTTCTCGGCAAGGACATCCTCTATGCGGTGCACCGTGGTGCCATCGTGTACCCGGGCGTACCCCTGTTGTTGTAGGATGTCGAAATGTTCCTTCAGGGTGCGCCCTGCGGGAAGGCGCAACGGTGCCAGCATCAATACCACACTCCCTTCCGGGAATGTGTGGAGGCCAGCCACGACGTCCTCGATGGTGTTGCGCCGCACTTCAGCACCCGACACCGGCGATAGGGTATGTCCCGCCCGGGCGAAGAGCAACTTCAGGTGATCGTAGACCTCCGTGCTGGTGCCCACGGTGCTCCGCGGGTTGCTCGTCATCACCTTTTGCTCGATGGCGATGGCCGGACTGATGCCGATGATCCGGTCCACGTCCGGCTTCTCCAACCGGCCCATGAACTGGCGGGCATAGCTGCTCAAACTCTCCACGTAACGCCGCTGACCCTCAGCATACAAGGTGTCGAAGGCCAAGCTGCTCTTTCCGCTGCCGCTCAACCCGGTCACCACCACCAGCTTGCCGCGCGGGATATCCACGCTCACGTTCTTCAGGTTATGCACACGA
Organism: Flavobacteriales bacterium; assembly: GCA_016787995.1. GTDB lineage: Bacteria > Bacteroidota > Bacteroidia > Flavobacteriales_F > PHOS-HE28 > PHOS-HE28. Next base: position 8,508 of record JAEUTB010000225.1, read on the forward strand.
GCGCCCTGCACCCGGATGAAGCCGCTCAGGCGGTTCTTCGGGGTAGGAGCAGCCCCATTTTTCGGGACTGCTGGCGTATCGGTGGGGCGAGGGGCAGGCAAAGGCGGCGCGAATTTAGGCATCGGCAAGGCCTGGCCGTCCCGCGCAGCACTATCTTTGGGTATCGCTAAAAGGAAATAACCGAGCCTGCACAATAACCCGACCGCAGGCAACGTTACCACCCCCAACTGCGTCTAAATACCACAAGGCCCAGCCTCCCGTAGCACCAAACCCCCAACGCGCATAGCACGGACTCTACCCTGACAGACTTCGATCCGGTTCACAACGGACCAAAAAGGGAAGACCATGCTATCCAAGGTGCTCAACGACCAGCAGCTCGTACACGCGTATCTCGAAGGCAACGAAAAGGCCTTTGAGCTCTTGCTCAGCCGCCACAAACGCAAGGTGTGGTCGCACATCTACCTGCTCGTGCGCGACCGGGAACTCACCGAGGACCTTTTCCAGGAGGCCTTCATCAAGGTGGTGCATACCCTGAAGTCCGGGAAATACAACGAGGAGGGCAAGTTCCTCCCTTGGGTCATGCGCATCGCCCATAACCTGGTGATCGACCACTTCCGCCGGGTGAAGAAGATGCCATTGGTCCGCAGTAACGATGACCACGATGTGTTCGGCACCATCGCCCAGCCCGGTAAGAACGTGGAGCAGCAGCTGGTGAACGTGCAGATCGATGCCGATGTGCGCAAGCTGATCGACAACCTGCCCGACGAACAACGCGAAGTGGTGCTGATGCGGACCTACCTGGGCATGAGCTTCAAGGAGATCGCGGAGCACACCGAAGTGAGCATCAACACCGCCCTTGGCCGGATGCGGTATGCCTTGATCAACATGCGCAAGATGATCAAGGAGCACGAAATGGTCTTGGAACGCGCCTAGCGGTATAAGTTCCTGATCGTCAATGGAAAGCCACCTCTTTTCAGGGGTGGCTTTCCAGTTCTGTACCTGGGGTGTGCCAAATTTTCAAGGTACTGTGCAATACGCCGGAGTAGGCTACCGTTCAAGAACCATCCAACACCCACGAAACCGTCCTACATGACGCATTCTACCCTTCGTAAGAACACCCGCCGCCGCCCGAAGAAGACCATGATCAACGAACTCGAACTCGGTCCGCGCGCTGCCAGCATCCAGTTCATCCTGGGCTATTCCCGTGCCCTCAAGGTGGTGGAGGCCCCGCCCATCGGGGAGGTGGCAATCATCTTGAACTAACGTTCTGCTCTCCAAGAAGAAGCCCCGCTGATCGCGGGGCTTCTTCTTGGCGTCAATTCTTCCGCAGTTCGCGGAAGCCGATGAGGCGGCCGCGCTCCGGGTCCCAAACCTTCAAGCGAAGGCATCGGATCATCTCCCCGGGCCACAACGAGGTGGTCTTGGCGCGCTGCAGGTCCGGAATGGCCCTGAATACCTCAGGAAGCCGGTAGAACGGGATCCGCGCGTTCAGGTGATGGATGTGGTGGTACCCGATGTTGCCGGTGAACCAGTGCATCAACCGGCTCATCTTCATGTAGCTGCTGCTGCCCAACGCCGCGTTCACGTAGCTCCAACCCTCCTTATCGGCGAAGGTGGCCGTGGGAAAGTTGTGCTGGGCGTAGAAGAGATAGGCCCCCAAACCGAGTGCGATGATGGCGGGTGCGATGAAACCCAGCCAGAAGGCCGTCCAGCCCAACAGGGTGGCGATGAGCACCCCCATGCCCACATGCACGATCACTGCGATGAGCGAATCCCAGTGCTTGTCACGGTTGTTCATGAATGAGCGGATGCACATGCCATAAAGGAACACGAAGATGTACCCGAAGGCGATGGTAAGCGGGTGCCGGATGAACAGGTAGATGGCCCGTTCCTTCTTGCTGAAGGTGTTGAACTTCTCCACCGTCACGATCGGGTAGGAGCCGATGCTGCTCGTGTACAGCTTGCTATTGTGTGTGTGGTGGTGGTCGTGCGACCGCTTCCATATGCTGGTGGGGGCCAGCACGAAGATGCCCCACAAGGCCATGACCCCGTCGGCGAACTTGCTGTTCTGCAGGATCGCCTTGTGCTGATGGTCATGGTAGATGATGAACATGCGGGCGATGAGCAGACCCGCCAGGATGGCACAGACCACCTTGAGCCATAGGGGGGAGGTGGGCCAGAAGATGCCGAAGTAGGCCGCGCCCAACAGCACACCGGTGGTGAAGAGGTGCCACCAGCTTTTCCACCGCACCTCTTTCGCAAAGGGTTTGGTGGCCAGAATGAGTTGTTTCTCGTTGTCCACGTTCATGTAACACTAGCCGGCCGCTTATGTTTCCACCGGCGGTGCGTCCAGAGCCAAAGGTCGGGATAGTTCACGATATCCCGTTCCAACCGTTGGGTATGGATCCGCGTGATCTCACCCTCGCTCGTGGCCCCGGGTTCCGCCACCAAGGTCTCTACGGCCATGCGATAGTAACCACGGCGCGGCCGAGTGATACTGATATAGATCACCGGATAGCCCAATTTCTTCGATAGCCCTTCGGTCCCTTGGAATACCGGGGTATCCTGGTTCAGGAAGGTCATCCAATAGGCCCGCTCGGGCGAAGGCGTTTGATCGGCGATGAAGGCCGTGGCGGTGTTCAGGTGCCGGTCGCGCAACATGCTCTTGCTGGTCTCCCGCATGGTGTAGAGCTTGGTGCCGTGGCGGGTGCGCATGTGGTGCATCAACCCATCGAACCACTTGTTCTGCAAGGGATGGTAGATCACATACAGCTGTGGTAACCCGGGTTCCGCGCTGTACCGCGCACCGGCGAGCTCCCAATTCCCGAAGTGGCCCAGGACGAGGATCACGCTCTGCTTCTGCTCGGCATAGCGCCGAAGGATCTCCGTGCCCTCGAAGCGGACGCGCTCCCGTACGGTCTTCGGGGAGATCGTCAGGGTTTTGAGCGTCTCCAACGTCAGGTCGCAGAACCACTGCTGGAACTTGCGGGCGATGGCCTGGATCTCCGCCTCGCTTTTCTCCGGAAAGCTGTTGCGCAGGTTCGTGAGGATCACTTGCCGGCGGTAACCGATCAGTGTGAACAACACGAACCGGAACCCGTCGCTGAGCAGGTACAGCAGCGGAAAAGGCAGCAGGGCGATGCCGTAGATGAAGGGGAGTGCGAGGTAATAGCCAAGGGCGCCCATCGGGGGCAAAGTTCACACGAAAAGCTCCTTGCGACCGATCACGTTGCAGATCGGACACTTTAACGGTTCATGCCCCTTCGCCGGGCAATATTCCCGGCCGAAGTAGATGATGCGCAGGTGCAGGTCGTTCCACGTGTTCTCGGGGAAGAGCTTCTTCAGGTCGGCTTCGGTCTGTTCCACGCTCTTGCCCGTGGTCAAGGTCCAGCGGTAGGCCAGGCGATGGATGTGCGTATCCACAGGAAAAGCCGGCACGCCGAAGGCTTGGGCCATCACCACACTGGCCGTTTTGTGACCCACGCCCGGAAGCGCCTCCAACGCTTCGAAACTCTGGGGCACTTTTCCGCCGTGCTCTTCCACGATGATCCGCGAAAGCCCATGGATGCCCTTGCTCTTCATGGGTGAGAGACCGCATGGGCGGATGATGTCCTGGATCTCCTCCACGCGCAACTTCATCATCTGCTGCGGGGTGCGTGCCTTGGCGAAGAGCAGCGGGGTGATCTCGTTCACCTTCTTGTCCGTGCACTGCGCGCTCAAGACCACCGCCACCAGCAGCGTGTACGGATCCTCGTGGTCCAGGGGGATGGACGTGCGCGGGTACAGTTCTGCGAGTTTCTCCGCGACGAAGGCAGCCTTTTCCTTGCGGGTCATGGGGCGCAAAGATCGACTTGGCGCCAAGACCGGCGATCTTCATGATGATCCCTAAAGGCAACGGATCATCCGCCAGATCCTCACCGGGCGATCGCTTTGGCCCTGTAAATTTTCCCGAGCGCGTCGATAACCATGATGGAATAGGGACCGGGCGCCAGATCATCCCTGGGTAACACAAGACCAGCATCGGTTCGCGATGCATGCTCGATCACTTTGCGACCAAGCGCGTCCAGAACGATCAGGCGATAGGGCTGGGCCACTGCTCCCGTGCTGATGTTAAGGTGATCGGTGAATGGATTCGGGAAGATCTCCAGGCCAGCCTTTTCAAGCACCGTCACACCCGAGGCCACATTCGAACCTCCCGGGGTCGGCTGCATCGCCTGCAGTACCGTACTGCCGTCCGGGTAGCGACCGAATGAAACGTCATTCTCCTGTGGGCCGAACTCGAACCGCTCGCGTTCCAGGTACCCTGCACCATCGCGCTGGTGGATGCTCACCGTTTCACCGCCCGCACCCAGTTTGAAGTCCACATGCAACGGGCCTTGTGCGGGTGTGCCATCGGCCCAGAGCACCAAAAAGCCCTGTGCAGGTATGGTGGTCCTTTCCGGAAGGTCCAGCGGCAGTTGGGCACGGGTGATGTCCAACACATCATCGGTGAAACACAGTCCACCCACGTTCAGGGGTTGGTCGGTGGCGTTGTACAGTTCGATCCAATCGTCGTACTCGCCCAGCTCATCAGCTATTGTGCTGAAGTTGGAGGCCATCACTTCATTCACATAAAGCCCCGTGAAGGCGATGGGAACGCTGTTCGCAGCACCTGGAGTGCCCATCAGTACATGGCTTTCGCGCCAATCAGTGGGCAGGTTGCTCTCGCTTTCCTGTTCGAGTTCGAGTGAGGCACCATGGCCGTCCGCCAGTGGGGGCCAGGGGCGGTGGTCGGCATAACGCAGGCTGTGGATCAAGGCGCCCGAGGCATCGTACAAGGCGACCTTCCCCGCGGCGTTGTCCAAGTCGAAGTGGAAGTCGCCGAGCGCGTCGGATACCGCTGGGTGCAGCGCTTGGAACCGTTGCCGTTCTTGAGCGATCACGCGATAGCCCCCGGGTACGATGAAGGTGTTCGGGGGTATGGTGTATTCGTGCAGCCCATGCGCCATGCGCCAACCGGAGAGGTCTATCGGCGCATCGGTGTTGTTGTGCAGCTCCACCCAATCACCGGTGTCGTACAGGTCGGAAGGGTGGTAGGCGCATTCGTTCACATGCACGGTCAACCCGAATGCGCCGTTGTGCGCGTAGTAGGCGCCACGGTCCGCTGCGCTGCCATCGTCATCGACCGTGGTGGTGGGGTCGCCGGAATCGATGCAGGGCGACCCCGGCTGCAGTTCGAAGTTGCCGGTGCTTGGATGTACGAGCAACGGATCGGTGTTCAGGTTGCCTTCGCCCTCCAAGGCCTCGCGGTCGGAGAGGGAGTAGCTCACCGTGATCGTGGAACGTGAGTCGAACGCGATGCTGGAGTCGGTGCTGGCGGAGAGGATCGTGTTCTTCACGAACGCGGTGCCGCCGCCGCGCAAGGTGCTTTTCTCGTAGCAGGCCACGCCGATGAGGTTGCCGTACAACGTGTTCTGGTCCAGGTGGGCCACGGCAAGGCTGTCCTTCACGGCCACGCCAAGGTCGCAGTCGTGGATGAGGTTGCGGCGGATGAGCGCGTTGGACTGCGATCCGATGGAGATGCCTTTATCCGAACAGTCGTGGATGATGTTCTCTTCCACGAGCACGTTGTCGGAGTAGATGCCGAGGTCGATGCCATCGCAGTTGGATCCCCGGAAGCCACGGATGCGGTTGCCGCGCACCGCCCCGTTGGTGATGCCCTTGAGGTCGATGGCATCGGTGTTGATGGCCTTGTTGCCGTTGAACGTACAGCCTTCGATGTGCGGCGCGTCCATGTCGTACAGGCTGATGAAGCCGTTCACACTGTTGAAGGTGTGGAAGGTGCTGCCGGTGATGCGTGCGCTGCCGCCGCGTGCGATCAATGGGGCCAGGCCTTCAGTGATGCTACTGCCTTCCACGACGATGTCGGCATCGTAGGCGGAAAGGGTGGAGAAGTGGAGTGAGCGGGCGCGGCCGAAGCTTCCGTGGCGCAGGTCCGTGTGGCGGAGGAGGAGGCTGTCCGATGGGGTTTCTGCCTGGATACTTCCCCATTTACCGTGCTGCCCGTGGAACGAGCGCCGGGCGGAGGGTGCTGGATCCGAGATCACCTGGATGCGATCCGTCGGCGTACCTGCGAAGGCGAGTCCACCTTGCACATCGAAGCAGACGCCATCGGTCATCAACAGGGTGGCACCGGCTTCCACGGTGAGGCGGGCACCGGGCATGATCACCACATCCTCGAGGCCGTACCAGGGCGACGCGGCTGCGGCCAGCGTGGTGTCTTGTGTCACCAGTGGCGGGATGATGCTCAGGTTCTCCACGGCTTCGAAGACGGCCACGATGGTCGTGTCGCCGACCGGGGTCAGGCGGGCATCCGCGTCGGTGTCATCGACCCCCAGCCACTGCACGAAACGGTGCCCTGGTGCTGGCAGGGCCTGCAGGTTGATGGCCGCATCACGGAAGAAAACGCCAGTGGTATCGGAGCTGAAGGCTACTCCGCTCATGACCACCGAACCTGTACCGCTGATCTGCAGCGTCACTTGAGCGCCATCCGTGGTGCCTAAAAGGTCTGTGAGGTGCTGGCGGTAGTGGGCGGGGCGCTGCTGGAGGAAACTGCGGATCAGGTCCACGTTCGCGTACCAAGCAGCCATGGAAGGCGGGCTGTTCCAGCGCCCGATATGGCGCGGCATCTGGGGTTGGAACACGTTCTGCAGGCTGTCCACGATGGCCACCGTGGTGCTCGCATGGAGGTGTGTGTTGAGGTACGCGGCGGAGCGCTGGATGAACTCGTCGCGGAACGTGCGGTTCTGGAGCAGCTTGTTCAGCAGCAGCGTGGACCATTCAGGAAGATCACCGGACAGCCCCGCGATGGTTGCGATGGTGTTGGCGTCCACGGGATCGCCACCAAGTTGGCCGAAGCCATGTTCCAAGTCGGCTGCGATCCAGCGCCACCGTTGGTGTCCATTCTCATCCCTCGATCGCCAATACCGGTTGTTGAGGTCGGCGATGCGATAACCGATGAAGGCGCGCAGGATGGTGAAGTTCAGGAACTCATCCACATCGAGCTGGCTGGCCACGGCGGCGTAGTTCGCCGAGTCGGCCATGTCGTTGTTGGCTACGAAGTCCAGCAAGGCGCTGTAGCTGTATTGATCGCCGCTGTTCACCACCAGGCTGTCCTCCAGGTAGTCCAGGTTGGTGGCGTCCACCTCGTGGTTGCTGCCGATGTACCGTTCATCCAGGCGCTCGCGCAATTCGTAGATGCCCTGGTAACTTCCATTGATGAACACTGCGCAGGGCCGGTGGTCCTGGTGGTCGATGTCCATTTTCCCTTTCACCAGATTGGCACCCAAACCATCACGGAAGAAGGCCGTGTTATGGTCGTTGCCGCCGTTGCGCAGCAGAAAGGAAGAGTAGCGTTGGATGGGTTTTTCCGGGAACAGCGGGTAGTTGAGCACTTCGGTGCCATAGTCTTCGCGGAAGCGCACGGAAAGCGGGCGTTGCGGCAGGTTGTAGATGGAGGTGCCGAAGACCCGGATGCCCGCACCGACCGTAAAGGCCGGGGTGTTGGTGCCCGGCTCGAAGAAGCTGAGGTTCGCCGGTACCTCACGGTCCTTGATCGCATGCTGCAGGATGCCGAAGTCGAAGCCATAGAGCTCGTCGCTGTCGGCCGTGATGGACAGGATCGGGAATTGGTCGTCCTCGTTGATCAGGAAGGTGCGGGTGATCACCGCGCTGGGCATCTTGCCTTCGACGTAGACCCTGGCCTTGATGCAGAGGCTGACGTTGATCGGGATGGCCCCGCCGTAAAGCGGCGAAGCCGTGTTCGGTGTGGTGCCATCGTAGGTGTAGCGGATGGTGGCGTTCGCCTCCGTAGTGCTGAGCGTGAGGCTTTGCGCTCCTTGGTAGGTGCCATCCGACAGGGAGGCCGCTGGTGCATCAGCGCTCGTCATGAGCGGCGAAGCGAAGGCGGTGTTCGGCTCACCGGGCGTGGGTTCGCTGAAGTAGAGCCAGCTATCCGGATCGTTCGGTGCCACACCGAAGGCGATGTCGCTGGTCTGCACGCCGTAGGTGAGTTCATCCACCGCGGTGCCCTGCGCGTTGAACACCCCGATGTACTCTCCATCGCCGGATAGTTTGAAGTCCGCATGGCAAGCGGTCATCGTGGTGGTGAGGTTCCGGTATGGCACGAAGGCCTGATCGCCGGGGCGTAGGTCGAGTCCGTCGGCCCAGATGAGCAAGAGGCTACCGGGTGGCAAGGTGATGGCGGGAAGGGTCCAAGCGTCGCTGCCGTCGGCATCCTGTCCGATGCTGTACCCGGCGAGATCAATCGCGAGGGCGGAGGCGTTGCGGAGCTCCAAGAAGTCGGCGAACTCACCCAAGTCGGGATCGTGCTGCACGGTGGTGTTCACCGCGAGGATCTCGTTGATGCGCAGTTGGGCATGGGCCGGTCCCACCAGCGATAGGGTCACCAGCACTGCTGCCCGGATCACCGAGAACCAGCGGTGCGCGCGGAATGCAGGGAAGTCCTTTGGCTGGCGCGGCGCCATGTCACTGTTTGATGAAGCGTTGGGTCTGTGTACTCGTCGCAGAACGGATGGTGAGGATGTAAGGGCTCGGGGCAAGGCCGCTGACATCCACCTGCAACTCGGATAGGCTGGCCGTGCTGATATTGCGCAGCACGCAGCGTCCATCCAAGGTGGTCACTTCTACCTGAACGGGAGATGCGTCGTTAGGGTCAAGTCGTACGCGCAAAATGCCTTCTGCCGGGTTCGGCCACACGATGTATCCTGGTGTTGAGCGATCCTCGATACCCGTGGTGTTGTCCCCATCGAAACGCGCCAGGAAGCCCATGGAACGGCGGCCATACCGCGCTGGCAGTAAATGGACGTAGATGGAATCGAGTTGGCTTTGGTTGGATAACGTGTGCGCTCCGAAGATGGACGGGTCGGATTCAAAGTTGCCCACGAGGTAGAATTGGTCCTCGTTCATCACCGCGATGCTCGTGGCTTCGTCGGTGTGGATGCCCCCAGCGGCCAGCGCCCAAGCTTCCTGTCCATCGGCAGTGTACTTTGTCGTGAAGACCTGCGGGTAGTAGTACGGTGCGTTGTAGGGGTTGATCAACGTGTCGTCGGCGAAGAACAAGCTGTCGCTGAAGAAGCTCCCGGTCACATACGCATTGCCCTGTGCGTCCACATCGATGCTCTCGGCACGGTCAAGGCTGAAGTTGGGTGTGCCGCCTCCGAAGTCGCGGCTCCAGATGGTGTTGAGCTCTTCATCGAGTTTGAGCACGTATACCTTGGAATCGCCTAAGGGCCAGCCCCAGCCGATGCCGAAATTCACCTTGCGACCACAGAGGTAAACGTTGTCATCTTGGATGGCCATTCCCGTGAAGTCACTCTGGTCATAGCTGATGAAGGTGTCCACGAGGTTGCCGTCCGCGTCGTGCTTCACTACGAAGGCCGCATAGCCCTGGTCACCAACAAGGGTGGTGTTGGCGAAGGTCATGGTGCCGTACATCCAGCCGCTGATGTACACGTTCTGCTGTGCATCGACGGCGAGGGCCGAAGCATTGGCCGCGCCGCTCTCCAGGTTCCCCGTGCGCTCCCAAAGCAGGTTGCCGTCTGGGGAGTATTTCCGGACGAAGAGGTGAATAGTCTGCAAGGTGAATTTGTTGATGCGCTGGCCACTGACGAGGATGGCCCCTGTTGCGTCCACGCGCACCGCGGTGGCTTCTTCGATCTCGCTGCCGCCGATCGCATGGGCCCACGCGAGGCTGTGGTCTGCATTGTACTTGGCCACGAAGACATCGGATTCGCCGGTGTTGGACAAGGTGGTGGTGCCCACCGGGAGGAAGAGGCTCCTGAAGTTGCCGACGGCAATGATATCACCGCTGGAGTTCGCGGCCACATCGGTCACGACCTCGTTGTTGGAACCTCCGAAGCGCGTGGCCCAGAGGTAGCTGCCATCGGCATCGGCAATGGCCACGAAACCATCTTCCTGGCCACTGTTGCTCAGCGTCTGGGTACCCAGCACGAGGGCGGGTGCTGCGAAGGCGCCACATACCACCACGTGCTCTGCAGCATAGGAACGCACCTGTTCCATTCGGGTGGTGGTGTTGGTGCTTCCAAGACCGGAGGCCCAGGAGCAGGTCTGCGGTCGTGCGTTCTGAGTGATGGCAAGTAGCGTAGCTAGTGTAATGGTGTACCGCATGGAACGGGTGTTGGGGGCATATGATCGGTCGTTGCCCTCGCTTCTGGTCCGAAGACAATGCATGATCGCGAAACGTTGCTTATCCGCCGCGCGTTGGTTGGCCGATCGCTGTTCCAGTGACGAACCGTTCCATCGGGCTCGCCCTTGATCCATCGGGGATGCTGGTCGTGGAGCTTTCTTTCCGCTCCGTTCACTCCAACGTGAACCGCATGTGCGGACAGCTGCCTCGGCTCTTCTCGATGTGCTGGTGATCCTGCGGGCGTGGCCAACGACCTCCCCATGACCAGCCGATCCCACCGAGGTAGCGCGTCGTATTCGACCGGTTCAATGCGCCCAACGCATGCGCATCGTAGCGTGTGCCTCGAGGTTGCACCGTGGTGCCCTCACCGCTTCGTCGCACCAATGGATTCTGCCGTGGATTGATGTCGATGGCGATGCCTTGGGCATGTTTGGAGGTCTCGGGGACATGTGCCTTTCCGCGGTAGTTGAAGGCACTGGTGTTGTTGTCCGCCATGGAGGCTTCGTCGTCCCATCCGGTACTGTCCGCGTTCAGTCCGTAACGGTTGATCGGCATAACCTTGGCGATCGGGAAGCTGTCACGCTCGAGGGCTTCGAATAACGCCTTCACATCACCGGCGATGCAGGTGTGTACGACCAATGCGCCGGTGTACCGGTGATGTGGATCGATCGCGGTGCAAGTGCTGTCGGTGAAGGAGAAGTAGTTCACCTGCACCACCACGAGGTTGTCCAGGATCTCCGGTGCCAGCGGTCCGAGCTTGCGTTCGATGATCCGGAGATCTGCCCGCAAGCCTGCAGTGTCGGCCGCCGTACTATGGATGATCGGTGCAGCGTCAAGTGCATGTGGATGCTGGCTTTCCTGGCTGTCCTGGTTCGCAAGACCATCAACACTCACTCGACCGCATCCAGGAAAGAACAGTGCTGCAGTCAGCAAGTGCGATAGAGCAAGAACGAGCCGGCTCACCATGTGAAGGTGAACGCTTCGGCGCCATGGATGAAGGTGTGCGAGCGCGTTGGATGATCCGCACTTTCCACATGGACCAAGTTCTGTTGCTCGTAGAAGAGATCCTGAAGCAATGTATTGTGCACTACAAGATCCTGAGGCGTTGTCACACTATCCACCTGCAGGTAGCAGTAGAGCGTTTCGCCATCGAGTTCCTTGCCGATCCAGGTCCACGTGTGTCGTTGCCCTTGAGAGAGGAGCAGGTGCTCGATGAAGTAAGCATTGAGCAGGCTATCGGCCTTGGGGTGCTCCTTGTCCGATCCAAGTTTCAAGGGTGCGACATTCTCCAGCGCGTGTTCGATGTCATGGGCGGTCATGCGCCACGTGAGGTCGAGGGTACCCGTGGCCGGGGAATGGCGGATGGTCAGGATGGAGACGAAGAAATCGTGCACCAGTAGCGGAAGAACGAAAGCAAGGAGGGGAACGATGTTCATGCGGTGCGAAGTTCGCACACCGGGTGGACCGTTAGCGCAGCACGGTGATACTGCCGGTGTGCTCGGCGTCCACCACCGTGCCACATTCGGCTCGGTAGGCCAACCGGTAGAAGTAGGAGCCCGCCGCTACATCGCGCGCGCTCCAAGACCTGGAGGTTCCGCTGTTGTGTACCTCTTGTCCCCACCGGTTGAAGATCGTGAGCTCGTACGTATCGAACAAGGTGGTGATGTCCCGGTCGGGATCACTCAAGGCGAACGGTCTCCAGATATCGTTCTGGCCGTCACCATTGGGCGAGATCACGTTCGGAAGTAGGATACTGCCGAGATCCACCGTAGGCGTAGCGGTGGGAGCGATCTCCACCGTGGCCTGATCCGCGCAACCGTTCTCCACGTTCGTCACCAAGAGCACGTATGTTCCGGGTGTGCTCACAACGGGTGCCGGGCTGGTGCTGTACGCCTCATTCGTTCCTTCATCGGTTATCGCTGTCCAACTATAGGCGACCTCTTGGAAGGGCTGTACCGATACACCCTGGATGGTCACGGATGGGGTGGCACAAGAAAGGCTGTCCTGTGCTTGGGGGATCTGTAGGAAGATAGCTTGGTTCGGGATCAGCACGTCTTCTTGGATCACACATCCACCGGCATCGGATACGGTGAGGGTGTAAGTGCCGAGGTCCAGCCCGGTGGCCGTTCCATCGGGGAGGGGAGTGCCCTCCAAAGCGAACCCGATGGGTTCAACGCCACCGCCGGTGTGCTCCACGCGTAAGGTGCCGTTCTCGGTATTGCACGCCGGTGTCACCACCACTTCGTACTCCAGCGGTGCGCCTATGGTGATCTGCAGTACGGTGTCCACCACGATGTTCCCACATGCATCCTCCACGTTCTCCGAAACTGAAGTGATGCTCAATTCGTATTCACCCGGCTCGCTCAATTCGTTCTGCAGGGCAACGGTGAAGCCTGTTTGGGCCAACGCACCTGGCAGATCGGGCACTACACCCGTGAAGGTCGTGCTGACGCCACTGGGTGAGGTGATCAGGAAATCCGCAGCCTCCACGGTGCTGGTCACCATCGGTTCGCTGAAGACCACGTGCAGGTTGGCGTTCTCGCAATCGGGCACGGCCTCGATCACTTCAGGTGTGGTGCTATCGAAGATGCTGGCCGTGCTTTGGCTGAAATCGATGGTGTACCCGTTGGGGCTGTTTGACCAGTTCATCACCACCAGCGCATAGGTTTGGCCCACTTCCACGGGTAAGTCGGCATTGAACGCCGGCCCATTGGTGTTGCCCGGACCGTTCGAAAGGCCAGTTCCTCCGTTGAGCGTGGAAATGCCCGTAGGGCCATTGTTCCCGAATTCGCCGTAAGAGTTGCAGTTCACCTCGGGCGATGAACCATCCTGCGCATTGATGCCTGCACAACCACCGTTGGTGATGTTGAAGAGGCCCCAGTCGTAGTCGTCGGCATCGTCCGCAGGGTCAAGGATGAAACTGATCGTCCCGGCTTCGGCCACGGTGAAGGTGTACCACAGACTGGAGGTTTCGAGGTTGGCGTTGCAGGTGCCCGTGAATTCGTACACGGCCCCAGTGCCGGTCGGGGAGGCACCTTCAGAATATACACCACCGCAAAGCTGTACGGCACCATTACAGTCGCTCGTGCTTTGAGCGAGCACGGCGCCCGAACCGGAGAGAGCGATGAAGGATAGGATCGCGAAAGGAACTTGGTGGGCCATGGTCATCACTTGCGGATACGACGGAACAAAGGGGCTCAACGGTGCCTCGAATGTAATCCTGATCGTGATAGAGCGCTGCTCGGTAACCCATACCGTCCATTGTGGCTGCTTTTGGGCATGTACTTTAGCGACATGCTTCAGAAGCTGACCGCGACCACCATTGCCTTTCTCTGCATCGGAGGTCTTTTCGCCCAGGATTCCCCCCGCTACGGCCGCGACAAGTTCCGCCAGCTGGACCAGGAACTGCCCACACCCAACGAGCAGCGCACCGCCAGCGGCGCACCCGGCCACGCCTACTGGCAGATGAAAGCCGACTACGACATCCATGTGGAGATCACCGAGCCGAAGGCCGGGGAAGGGGTATTGCCGAAGCTCACCGGTTACGAGACCATCACCTATCACAACCAGAGCCCGGACAAGCTCGACTACCTCTGGCTGCAGCTCGATCAGAACATCTTCGAGCCGGGCAGCGACGCGAACATGACGCGCACCGGGACCATCCCTGATAGCGTCAGTCTGGATCAGGTGGCCAAGTGGGTGCAAACCTTCGAAGGTGGCTATAAGATCACCAGTGTCACCGATGCCAATGGCGGCAAGCTGAAGTACACCATCAACAAGACCATGATGCGAGTGGACCTGCCGAAGCCGCTCGCGCCCGGCGCCACTTTCAGCTTCAAGGTCAGCTGGTGGAACTGGATCAACGACCGCTTCAAGTGGGGAGGTCGAGCGGGCTACGAGTATTTCCCCGAGGAGGATAATTACCTCTTCACCATCGCGCACTTCTACCCGCGCATGTGCGCCTACATGGACTACAGTGGCTGGATGCACAAGCAGTTCCTCGGCTCGGGCGAGTTCACGCTCGACTTCGGGGACTACACGCTCAGCATCACCGCGCCCAGCGACCACATCGTGGCGGCCACGGGCGAATGGGCGAATGCTTCCGCAGTGCTCACGTCCGCCCAACAGAAGCGGCTCGCACAAGCCCGCACCAGCTCTACCCCGGTCATGATCGTGACGCCGCAGGAAGCGCTTGACAACGAGAAGGAACGCAGCAGCGGCACCAAGACCTGGGTGTACAAGAGCAAGAACGTGCGCGACGTCGCCTTCGCCAGCAGCCGCAAGTTCATCTGGGACGCCATGAACCAGCCTGTGAAGACGAATAACGTGCTCTGCATGAGCTACTACCCCAAGGAGGGCAATCCGCTGTGGGAGCAGTACAGCACCAAGGTGGTGGCACACACCATCAAGACCTACAGCAAGTTCACGGCGGACTACATCTACCCGGTGGCCATCAGCGTGCACACCGACCGCATCGGCATGGAATACCCGATGATCTGCTTCAACGGCGGGCGGCCCGAGAAGGATGGCACGTACAGCGAGCGCACGAAGTATGGCATGATCGGCGTGATCACGCACGAGGTGGGGCACAACTTCTTCCCCATGATCATCAACTCCGACGAGCGGCAGTGGACCTGGATGGACGAGGGCCTCAACACCTTCGTGCAATACCTCACCGAGCAGGAGTGGGACAAGGACTACCCCAGCTGGCGCGGCAAGCCCCGCAACATCGTCGATTACATGAAGGGCGATCCCAACGCCGCGCCGGACAAGGTGAAGGCGCGCATCGAGCCCATCATGACCAACAGCGAGAGCATCACGCAGTTCGGCAACAACGCCTACGGCAAGCCCTGCACCGCGCTCAACATCCTGCGCGAAACGGTGATGGGCCGCGAGCTCTTCGACCACGCCTTCAAGACCTACTGCGAGCGCTGGAAGTTCAAGCACCCCACGCCGGCCGA
>JAEUTB010000112.1 GCA_016787995.1 Flavobacteriales bacterium
ATCAACCCCGAAAGTCCGAATATCGCGTCGAGCATCGCGATGTGAACGACCTCAGTCGATCATGTAACCCGCCGCCCGCAAGTGCTCCCAGTACTCCGGATAGCTCTTGTCCACCACACCGGGATCCTTGATGATGACCCGCTCCAATAGCAGCGCGAGCGGTGCGATGGATAGCGCCATGCGGTGATCGATGTTGGGATCGAAGGGCAAAGGTGCCTTGTTGCTGATGCTGCCCCCTTGGATGAAGGTGCCACCGCGATGACCAGCGGTGCACCCGAGTGTGCGCAACACCTCCCCCACCGCTTGCAAGCGATCGGTCTCCTTCACCACCAGATTATCCAAGCCGGTCAAGGCCGCTTTGGCGCCACGACCGGCTAAGGTGAAGGCCAGGGGCTGGAACAGATCCGGCACGTGACGCATGTTCAAGGGCGCCTCGGGCCAGGGTTCGGCTTCGGGCCGGTGCTTCAACGTGATGCCTTCCTCGGTTTCCGTGGTCTCCACCCACGGCGCCCACAAGTGGATGGCCTCACGGTCGCCTTGCAGGGTGCCTTTCTCCAGACCGCGCAACAACACGGTGGCCCCTGGATCCAAGGCCACCTGTTCGAACCAGAACGCGGCGCTGCTCCAGTCCTGCGGCACCTGGTAGGTCGCACGTTCATAGCTGCCCGGCGGCACCACCACGCCATCCATCGTCAGGCTAGGGCGCACGCCGAAATGGTCGAGCATTTTCAACGTCATGCTCACGAAGGGTTCGCTCAAGCGCGTACCCGTCCATTTGAGCTCGAGACCGTTCTCCAGCATCGGCGCGATCAATACCAAGGCGCTGAGGTATTGGCTGCTGATGGGCGAATCGAAATGAACATGACCACCCTTGAGCTTGCGGCCGCGGACACGATACCCTTCGGGCACTTGCTCGATATCGGCACCGAGCGTACGCAGGGCCACCACCAGGTCGTCATGCGGACGTTGCAGCAAACGCGGGATGCCGGTGAGCACGAATTCTTCGCCGGCTTGCACACTGGCCCACGCCAGCAGGAAGCGGAAAGTCGTGCCACCCGCGCCACAATCCATGGTGTGCGGCCGATCGCGGAGCAGCTCGAACATCACCCGGGTATCGTCGCCATCGCTGAGGTCGGACACCAACGAAAGATCACCAAGCAGCGAAGCGATGATGAGCGCCCGGTTGCTCACGCTCTTGGAGCGGGGCAGATCCACGGTAGCGCGGAGCGGATGGGAAGGCCTGCGGACGTTGAGCGCGGACATGGCACGAAGGTGCGACAGGTTGGGCCTCGCCAAGGATGCGCACCGTCCAGCCTGTGAACAAGAGGCCATGGAATACACCGTTCCACCGGCAAGCGCGACATATCAGAAGGAAGACCAGAACACCGAACTTCGCGCGCAGTACACGTGCCCATGGACCTGAAACGCCGCCTGCAGCTCTACCTCGTCGGACTCATCATCGGCGGCATCGCTGCGTACTTCTTCTACGGTGATCGGCTCACCAACAGCGCGTGGACACCACAGGAGAAGATCAAGCAACGGCTGCGCAGCACCTTGATCAAGGCTTCACCGGAAGCTGAAATCGAATTGCAGGCACGCGCGCTCGACCTCGGGCAGGTGCGGGCGTCGTTGGACAAAGCCACCATCGACCTGAAGAGCACCAAGCGTACCGACGACAGCCTCTACTATGCTGTGGATACGGAATTGAAGGATCGCCATGTACGGTTGATCATCGTGGGCCTGCGCGATTTCGACCGCGATAGCACAGCTACCCTTTGGCGCATCGAGGATCGTTGATCCTTACACGGAAAAACCTTGCGGCAAGGCTTGGTAGTCCTGCTTCACCTCGTCATCTCCGAGCACCGCGAAGGTGAACAGCCCCAAGGCCAACCCTAACGGGATGCTGAGGCAGTTGAAGGCGGCGATCACTTGGGTGGCCGTACGGTTGCGGCGGCGCGAGATCCAATATCCGCTCGCGATATTGAGCAAGCCCCACACCTCCACGGCGATGAAGATCACCCAACCGAAGGTCTGGAACAACGCTCCGATGAAGCCGGGAGCCGGATCACCACTCTCCTGCGCGATGAAGTCGCTGCTGAGGAAGAGACCTAGACCGATGAACACCAAGGCGACGAACCCGCCCATACAAACGAACGCGCCGTAGATGTAGTGCAAAAAGCTGAGGGTGGAGATGTGCCGTTTCATCGCAGTAGGTGGTTGACACAACAACGTTACGGCACCCCAAGCGCGAACGGGATCCGATCCGGAAGAACGGTGTGGGGGATGGACGAGTGGTGACCTAGCGCCCCCCCTTCGCCCGCCTCTTCTGTTCCGCCTGGATCAGGCCAAGCTCCCGGCCGGTTTGCCCGCGTGCGCTGGTGTTCTCATTGGCGCGACGGATGAGGTAGGGCAGCACTTCGCGCACCGGTCCGTAGGGTACGTACTTGGCCACGTTGTAGCCCCCGGCGGCCATGTTGAAGCTGATGTTGTCGCTCATGCCGAGTAGCTGCGCGAACCACACGCGCTTATCGTCGTGCGGTAGCCCGCGCTCATTCATCAAGCGTGCCATGAGCAAAGTGCTCTGCTCGTTGTGGGTGCCCACGCACACTGCGAACCGGTCAAGGTGCTCCGCGCAGAAACGCAGGGCGTCGTCGTAGTCACGGTCCACGGCGGCTTTGTTGGCGTGGATGGGATCGCGGTAGCCCTTCTCTTCGGCCCGTGCCCGCTCCTTCTCCATATAGGCCCCACGCACAAGCTTCACACCGATGTGGTAGTTGCCCTCGACGGCTTTGGCGTGGCTGGCTTTCAAGAAGGCCAGTCGATCGTGGCGGTAGAGCTGGATGGTGTTGAACACGATGGCCTTCTCGCGGTTGAAACGCGCCATCATCGTATCGGCCATGTCGTCGATGGCCGGTTGCATCCAACTCTCCTCCGCATCGATGAGCACGGGAATGCCCGACTTCGCCGCCGCGGCACAAATGCGCTCCATGCGGCCGAGCACCAAGGTCCATTCGCGGCGGTCTTCTTCCGTCAAGGTCTTGCCATCGCTCACATCGGTAAGCAGCTGTACGGGCGAGATGCCGCTGGGCTTGAACACGCAGAACGGGATGTCCGTGCGTTGTTGTGCAGCGGCGATGGTGCGCAGGATCTCGGCGGTGGTGTGGTCCAGCGCTTCGTCGTCCTCCTGCCCTTCCACGCTATGGTCCAGGATGGTGCCGACGCCGCTTTTCCCTAAACGTGCGGCGGTCTTCAGGCTTTCTTCAATGGTCTCGCCGCCGCAGAACTGCTTGAAGATGGTGGCCTTGATGAGGCCCTTCACCGGCAGGTGCGCCGCTAGGGCGAAGCGGCTGAGGCTGCTGCCGACCTTGGTGAGCGTGGGGTTGCCGATGATGCGGAAGAGCCACTGCGCCTGCCAGAGGTCGCGGTCGCTCATCGGGGCGAAAGCGGTACGGGTGTCGCCCAGGTCGGGCAGGGAAATGCGCGCGGGAGCGGGGGTGGGTTGCACGGGAAGGGCGTTCCTTCGTTCCTTTGGTAAGCGGCGAAGGCCGTCAAAAGTAGCAATGGCCGCAGCGCCCATGGAGGTGACGGAGATCAGTGCAGGGCGGCACCCGGTGGTGCTGGGCCGCGATGCCCTGCGTGCATTTGACCGCAAATTGGGTCAGGAGGACTATAGTGCGGCCTTCATCCTGGGCGACGAGAACACCTTGCGGCATTGCCTTCCGGAGCTGCTGGCGCAGGTGCCCCGACTGCGCGAAGCCCGCACCCTGCTGGTGCCGCCGGGCGAACGCTCGAAGGACCTGGCGGTGAGCACCGACATCTGGCGCCACCTGGCCGAAGAGGCCGCCGACCGCCATGCCTTACTGGTCTGCTTGGGTGGCGGCGTGGTCACCGACCTGGGTGGATTCGTGGCCGGCACCTACAAACGCGGCATCCGGTGCGTGCATGTGCCCACCTCGTTGATGGGCATGGTGGATGCAGCGATCGGCGGCAAGACCGGCGTGGACCTGGCAGGCCTGAAGAACATGGTTGGTGTGTTCCACGATCCGATGGCCGTGTACGTACACCTCCCCTTCCTGAAAAGCCTCGGGAAACGCGAGCTGCTGAACGGGTTGGCGGAGATGATCAAGCACGGGCTGGTGCGCGATGCCCAGCTCTGGACCGACATCAGCGGCGCCACCTTGCACGACATCGATGCGCTCACACCGCTCGTGGAGCGCTCAGCCACGGTGAAGGCCGAGGTGGTGAAGGCCGATCCGCGCGAAGAAGGGGTGCGCAAGGTGCTCAACTTCGGGCATACCATCGGGCACGGCATCGAAGCGCACTCGTGGGAAAGTCCGCAGCGCATGCTGTTGCACGGCGAAGCGGTGGCCATCGGCATGGTGTGCGAAGCCTGGCTCAGTTGGCGGATGGACTTACTGACCCGCGAGGACTACGACCGCATCACGGAACAACTGCTGGCGCTCTACAAGCCCTACCAGTTCGACAGCGCGGACAACCACCGCCTGATCGAGCTGATGCGCAACGACAAAAAGAACAGTGCCGGGCAATTCCGGTTCACCTTGCTCACGGGCATCGGCCAGGCCAAGGTGGATGTACACGTGACCGCCGCCCAGGTGCAGGAGGCCTTGGAGCACTACCGGTTACTGGTCCGATGATCTCGACCGGTGCTGAGGGGCGGTTGTAAACGGCTTCACGATCCAACGATCGCTGAACCCGGATAGGGAACCCTTCGATCCGTGTTCATCCGTGTGTATCCGTGGTTCAGGCCTTCCGACTTGCTGCTGCTAAGCGCCAGATCCAACTTCCGATCAGAAAGCGGCCAGCAGGATATCGAGATCCTTGTAGGGCAGCTTGAAGGCTTCGCCGAGGATGGGGCTTGTGAGCGAGCCGTTGTAGAGGTACACGCCGTGGCGCAGGCCCAGGTCCGTCTTGATCAGGTCCTCGAAGCCGCCCACCTCGCCCATGCTGCCGAAGAGCGGACCGAAGATGTTGCTGAGCGCGGTGCTGGCCGTGCGGGGCACACGGCTGGCGATGTTGGGCACGCAGTAGTGCACCACGCCATAGCGCTTGTACACCGGGTCGGTGTGGGTGGTCACCTCGCTCGTTTCGAAACAGCCGCCGCGATCGATGCTCACGTCCACGATCACGCTGCCGTTCTTCATCTCCTTCACCATCTCCTCGGTCACCACCATGGGTGTGCGGCCGCGCTCGGGGCGAAGTGCACCGATGGCCACATCCGCATTACGTAAGGCTTTGCGCAGTTCCGCTGGTTGGATCACGTTGGTCCACAAGCGCTGGCTGAGGTCGCCCTGCAAGCGACGCAGGCGGTAGATGCTCTTGTCGAAGACCTTCACGCTGGCACCAAGACCGAGTGCAGCGCGCGTGGCGAACTCGCCCACGGTACCGGCACCGATGATCACCACTTCGCTGGGCTCCACCCCGCTGATGCCACCGAGCATGAGGCCCTGCCCGCCTTTGTCGGCGCTGAGGTATTCGCTGGCCACCTGGATGGAGGTGTTGCCGGCGATCTCGCCCATGGCGCGGATGATGGGATAGATCCCTTCGCGGTCCTTGATGAAGTCCCAGGCCACGGCCGTCATGCGCTTTTCCATCATGCGCTTGAGGGTGTCCTTCGGCTGTACGGTGAGTTGCAGGGCGGAGACGAGGATCTGCTTGTGGCGCAGCATCTCGATCTCGCCGTGGGTGGGTGGCGCTACCTTCAGGATCAGGTCGGCCTTGAAGACCTGTTCGGGGCTGTCCACCACCATGGCGCCGGCCTCGCTGTAGTCGCTGTCCTGGAATTGCGCCGGTGTGCCGGCCCCGCGTTCGATCACCACTTCATGCCCGCGCCCCACGAGCACGGCAACAGCTGAGGGCGTAAGGGGAACGCGGTGTTCCTGGAAGGTGATCTCCTTGGGGATCCCGATGAACAAGCTCTTCTTTCGACGGCCCACCTCCATCAACTGTTCCTGGGGTGCCATGGCCACTTCGCGGGCCAATTGTTTCAGCAGTTCGCTCGATGGGCTCATGGGAAGGCCGGGCAGGCGGCAACGGAGCGGAAAGATACGAAGCGGGGGGAGAGTAGGGAGTTGGAGTCGTTAGTAGTGAGAGGTTAGTCGTTAGTGGTTAGTAGGGAGTGGGTGTGGGTTGGGGCAGTAGAACTCTTCTTGCCTGTGAGGCGTACCGAACGGTAGACTGAATGCCGACCTCTAACGACTTCCCTTTGTCAGTTGGATCGTGCGCACGCCATTCGTGGCCACGGTGATGCGGACGTGTAGAGCATCCGGCGGTAGTTGGGCTTCCGCCAGCTCGGGCCATTCGATGAAGCAGAAGTGGCCACTGTCCAGGTATTCGTCGAACCCGATGCCTTCCAGTTCCTCTTCGGCCTTTAAGCGGTACAGGTCGAAGTGGTAGAGCGGATCGCCGACGCCGGTGCGATACTCGTTGACGATAGCAAAGCTGGGACTGCTGGTCTGGTCGGCTACTCCGAGCACCTTACACAGCGCCTTGATCAACGTGGTCTTGCCCGCGCCCAAGTCTCCAATGAAGGCGAAGACGCGCGCTTCCGCATGGCTTTGCAGGATGAACGCCGCGACCTCTTCGGCGTCGGAGGGTTTGCGGAGGGTTATGGAGGCGAGCATGGACCGAATACGTCCGCAGATTACGCAGATTTCGCAGATGGATCAAATGCGCGCTGGGGTCGAACGTGCTTTACGAATGGCACAGGAGCCATACAAGGAGGTATTCGATCTGCGTGATCTGCGAAATCCGCGGACCAAATTCCCTCACCTCGGCTTCAGCACCGCCCAGGGCACCAACATCTCTTCCAACGAGATACCACCGTGCTGGAACGTGTGCCGGTAGTAGGTCACGAAATGGTTGTAATTGTTGGGGTACACGAAGAAGCGATCGCTCTTGGCGAAGATGTACACGGTGCTCACGTTGGCGCGCGGCAGGAAGGCTTGTGCGGGATCCTTCACTACCAGCACATCGCGGTTCTCGTAGGTGAGGTTGCGGCCGTGCTTGTAGCGTAGGTTGGTGTTGGTGTTGCGGTCGCCCACCACCTTGCTGGGTTCGCCAACGCGGATGGTTCCGTGGTCCGTGGTGATCACTAGGCGACCACCGCGCTCGGCGATGCCTTTGAGGATGTCGAAGAGCGGACTGTGCTCGAACCAGCTCTTGGTGAGGCTGCGGTAGGCGGCATCGTCATCGGCCAGCTCGCGGATCACCTCCATCTCGGTGCGGGCATGGCTCAGCATGTCCACGAAGTTGTAGACGATCACGTTGAGCGGATTGCCCATGAGGTTGTCCAGGCTGTCGGCGAGCTTCTTGCCCGCGTTGAGGTTGAGGATCTTGTGGTAGCTGAACTTCACGTCCTTGCCCAAGCGTTTCAGCTGCCCGGCGATGAACTCGTCCTCGTTGGCGTTCTTGCTGCCTTCCTCGTCCTCGCTGATCCACTTTCCGGGGAAGCGCTTCTCGATCTCGCTGGGCATCATGCCGGCGAAGAGTGCGTTGCGCGCGTATTGGGTTGCGGTGGGCAGGATGCTGTAGAAGAGCCCCTCCTCCTCCACCCGGTAGAATTGGCTGATCAGCGGCTCCAGGATCCGCCATTGATCAAGGCGCAGGTTGTCGATGAGCACCATGAACACGGGCGGGCCGTCGGCTTTGATCAGCGGTGCCACCTTGGCCTTGAAGAGCTGGTGCGATTGCAGCGGCAGGTCGTTGCCCTTACCGTTCACCCAGTCGATGTAATTGTCGGCCACGAAGCGGCTGAAGAGCTCGTTGGCCTCGTTCCACTGCGAGCGGAGGATCTCCGACATGCCTTGATCGTTGCTCTGGCCCAGCTCCAGCTCCCAGCGTACGAGTTCGGCGTAGAGGTCCTTCCAGGTCTCGGTAGTGTGGCGGTCGCCCAGGCGCATGCCCAGTTGCCGGAACTGCTGCTGGTAGTCGCTGGTGGTCTTCTCGCTCACCAGCCGTTTGCCTTCGAGGTTCTTCTTCAGCGAGAGCAGGATCTGGTTCGGGTTCACCGGCTTGATCAGGTAATCGCTGATCTTGCCGCCGATGGCGCCTTCCATGATGCTCTCCTCTTCGCTCTTGGTGATCATCACGATGGGCACGGCGGGGCGGTCCAATTTGATGCGCGAGAGCGTTTCGAGCCCGCTGAGGCCGGGCATGTTCTCATCCAGGAAGATGATGTCGTACTCCTTCTCCTTCGCCTTCTCCACGGCATCGAGGCCGTTGTTCACGGTATCCACGGAATAGCCTTTCTGTTGCAGGAAGAGCACGTGCGGGCGCAGCAGATCGATCTCGTCGTCGGCCCAGAGGATGTTCGCGGTCATGGAAGCTATGTTGACGCCGGTAGGCGCGAGCGGTTCGGTGCGTGTGAATGCCATACAGGGTCAACGCCGGGTGGGTTGTGGTATTGCCCTGTACTTTCGGGGCGTGAAGGTAGTGTGAGCTGAAGCAGTAAGCGGTCGGTCGTCAGCGGTCAGTAGCCGACCTGATGACCGAGGCTACTGACCGCTGACGACTTGACCACTGACCACTGCATTGCTGCATGAAGATCCTGAACGACCCCATCTACGGTTTCATCAGTGTGCCGCATCCGGTGGTGCAGCGTTTGATGGACCATCCGTGGTTCCAGCGGTTGCGCTACATCAAGCAGCTGGGGCTCGGGCATCTGGTGTATCCGGGAGCGCTGCACACGCGCTTCCACCACGCGCTGGGCGCCATGCACCTGATGGGCGAAGCCATCGCCACCTTGCGCGGCAAAGGGCACGAGATCACCGAAGAGGAGGCGCTCGGTGCGCGCATCGCGATCCTGCTGCACGATGTGGGCCACGGGCCATTCAGCCATGCCTTGGAGCATAGCCTGGTGGAAGGCATCAACCACGAGGACGTGAGCGCTCTGGTGATGGATGCGTTGAACATCGAGTTCGGCGGGGCGCTGGACCTCGGCATCCGCATCTTCCGCGACCAATACCCCAAACGCTATCTGCACCAGCTGGTGAGCGGGCAGCTGGATGTGGACCGCATCGACTACCTCAACCGGGACAGCTTTTACACCGGCGTGAGCGAAGGGGTGATCGGCGGCGAGCGCATCATCAAGATGTTGCAGGTGGTGGACGACCCCGATGGTTCCGGTCTGCACAGCAAATTGGTGGTGGAGGAGAAGGCCATCTACAGCATCGAGAAATTCCTCGTGGCCCGGCGCCTGATGTACTGGCAGGTGTACCTGCACAAGACGGTGGTGGCCTGCGAGATGATGCTGGTGGAGACCCTGCGCCGCGCGAAAATGCTGGCCCTGCAAGGCACTGGCGTCTTCGCTTCCCCCGCGCTCCTTCGCTTCCTCACGACCCGTCACGACCGCGCCTCGTTCCGCGATCCGGCCATCCTGGGCGACTTCCTGAAACTCGACGACCACGACGTGATGGGTGCGGTGAAGGTCTGGTGCGACCATCCGGACAAGGTGCTGGCGCAGCTGGCCACGGACCTCGTTCACCGCCGCAACCTGCGCATCAAACTGCAGAACATCCCGTGGGACGATACACGCATCGCCGAATTGCGCGAGAAGGTGGCCGCACACCTGGGCATATCAGTGGCCGATGCCGCCCATTTCGTCATCACCGGCAACATCGTGAACAATGCCTACGACCCGGCCAAGGACCGCATCGAACTGTTGTACAAGGATGGCAGTACGCGGGACATCGCCGAAGCCAGCGACAACCTCGGCATCCAAGCGCTGGCGCGGCCGGTGACCAAGTGGTACCTGGCGTGGCCGCGGTGGTTGGCTGTTTGAATTTATCTTTGAGAACCATGAAAAAGCGCACCGCACAGGCCACGCTGAAGTCCATGCCGGAGGAATTCCAGTTGGATGAGCTGTTGGAGCGATTGGTCTTCATTGAACAGGTGGAGAAGGGTCTTGCCGAACTCGACAAGGGCAAAGGGATCCCACAGGAAAAGCTCTTGGCCTCATTCAAACGGAAATGGCGGAAGTGATCTGGTCGCCCAGCGCGAAGCGCGACCTGCACGCCATCCATGACCACATTGCGGAGGATTCCGTCTTCTATGCGCGGCGTTTTGTGGAGCGTATCGTGGACCAAACCACTACGCTAACCACACAGCCGATGAAAGGCCATGTCGTTCGGGAGTTCAAGGATCTGAGCATCCGAGAGATCTTGATCGATGACTACCGCATCATCCACCGCATAACGAGTGGTGAGGTGCAGATCATCCGGATCTTCCATGCCAAGCGGATCCTGCGCCCGAAGCACCTGCGATCATGAACCCAACACGCGCCAACGCATTCTCGTCAGCATGGATGATCAATTGAAGCCAGCGACAACCTCGGCATCCAAGCGCCAGCGCGGCCGCTGACCGAGGGGTACTTGGCGTGACCGCGGTGGTTGCCCGTGTGAGGCACGTACGCCACACCCCCGGTCAGCAACTCCCCAAGAGCCAATACACGATGAGGAACACGATGACGGTGCCGAAACAGCCGCCGCCCCATTTGTAGGCAGCAGCACCGGCCAGAAGGCCGCGAAGTGGGTTGTTCATGGTGGGGTCTGATTGATGATCGTGTACCACGATGAGCAAGGGACGTACCGTTGACCATCGCCGGAGCAACAAGGTAGGCGAACAAGCACCCCCGAGCGGATCCCCCCGCCTACATTTGCAGGCACACCAACGACACATGCCCAAGATCCTCAAAGGCCTTCTCATCGGAGGCGCCCTGCTCGCCGTGATCGGTTATTTCGGCTTCGGCTACATGAAGTCGCAGACCAAGAAAGCCAGCCCCGAGGTGGTGAACACCTTCACCGTAGGCGACGCCACCATCGCGGTGGACTACAGCCGCCCGAGCAAGAAAGGCCGTGTGATCTTCGGTGAGCTGGTCCCCTTCGGTAAAGTGTGGCGCACCGGCGCGAACGAAGCCACCACCTTCGAGGTGGACAAGGCCATCCGCGTTGGCGGACTGCCGTTGCCAGCGGGCAAATACACCCTATGGACCATCCCCCAAGCCAGCTCGTGGACGGTGATCTTCAACAGCAAGATGTACTCCTGGGGCGTGACCTATGGCGGTGAAGCTCAACGCGATGCCACGGCCGATGTGGCCACGGTGGAAGTCCCCGTGCAGAGCCTGCCCGCCGTGGTGGAGCAGTTCACCATCGACGTGAGCGGCACCCCGCCCGCATTGAACCTGCAGTGGGACCAGACCAAAGTGAGCGTTCCCATCACGCGTTGATCCCGCTGAACAGGCCAGTCCTCTCCCACCATGCAATTCACCGCTGAACAGATCGCCGACCTGCTGGAAGGTGTGGTGGACGGCGACCCGCAGGTGCTGGTGAGCGACCTCGCCAAGATCGAAGAGGCCCGCAGCGGCACCCTCACCTTCCTCGCCAACCCGCGCTACACGGAATACATCTACACCACGAAGGCCACCATCGCCATCGTGAACGAAGATTTCCAAGCGGGCCGGGCCATCCCAAAAACGCTCACGCTCATCCGGGTGAAGGATGCGCGCATGGCCTTCACGCAACTGCTAGAGCGCAACGCCGAGCTGCAGTACGAGAAGAAAGGTATCGAGCAGCCCAGTTTCGTGAGTCCGCGGGCCAAGCTGGGCAAGAACGTGTACATCGGCGCCTTCTGCTACGTGGGCGACGACGTGGAGTTGGGCGATGGCGTGAAGGTCTTCCCCAACAGCTACATCGGCGACCGCTGCCGCATCGGCGCCGGCACGCGCATCCACGCCGGAGTGAAGATCTACCACCAGACGCAGATGGGGGCGCAATGCGTGATCCACAGCGGTGCGGTGATCGGGGCGGACGGTTTCGGATTCGTGCCGCGTGCCGATGGTGTGTACGAGAAGATGCCGCAAGTGGGCAACGTGATCCTGGAGGACCAGGTGGAGATCGGCGCCAACACCACGGTGGACCGCGCCACCATCGGGCACACCATCATCCGCACGGGCACCAAACTGGACAACCTGGTACAGGTGGGGCACAACGCGGAGATCGGCAAACACAACGTGGTGGTGTCGCAGGCCGGCATCGCGGGCAGCACGCGCATCGGCGACCACAACCAGATCGGGGGGCAGGTAGGCATCGCCGGGCACCTCGTCATCGGCGACCGCGTGCGCATCGCGGCGCAGAGCGGCATCGGCAGCAACATCGGCGATGGCGAGACCGTGCAGGGATCACCGGCCTTCAAGAAGAGCCTGCACGACCGCAGCTTCGTGGTGTACCGCAACCTGCCCGACCTCAAACGGCGCATCGACGGGTTGGAGAAGGAACTCGCCGAGCTGCGCGCCTATCTGAACGACGCCACCCGTAAGTAGGCGGTACACCCCGGAGTTCTACCTTCGCCGTGCACGTTCCAGGGGGTCCACTCAGGCTCCCCTCGGAACATCCGGCATGAGCGACTTCCAGCACACCCTAAAAGGCAGCGCCACCCTCAAAGGCGTGGGCCTGCACACCGGCGTACCGGTCACCCTCACCTTGCGGCCCGCGCCCATCGGCCACGGCTACAAATTCCAGCGCACCGATCTGGAAGGCGAGCCCATCATCGATGCGGACGCAGACCTGGTGGTGAGCACCGAGCGCGGCACTACCTTGGGCAAAGGCAACGTCACGGTGAACACTACCGAGCACGTGCTCAGCGCCTTGTACGCCTTGGGTGTGGACAACTGCCTGATCCAGGTGAGTGGTCCGGAAATGCCCATCATGGACGGCAGCGCCCTGCCCTTCGTGCATGCCATCGAAAGCGTGGGGCTGGAGAAGCAGGATGCACAACGCAACTGGTTCGTGTTGAAGGAACCCATCTGGTTCGAGACCCAGGAGCGCGGCACCGAGATGCTTGGCGTGCCGACGCCGGGTGGGGAGTTCCGGCTGACGGTGATGGTGGATTACAACAGCCCCGTGCTCGGCACACAACATGCGAGCATGTACCGCGCGGAGGAGTTCAAGAATGAGATCGCACCCTGCCGCACCTTCGTTTTCCTGCGGGAGCTGGAGCAGCTCGCCAAGGCCGGCTTGATCAAGGGTGGCGACCTCAACAACGCCATCGTACTCGAAGACCGCGAAGGCACCACCAAGGAACAGCTGAAAGACCTGGCAAAAGCCTTGGGCCGGGAATACCAGGACGTGGAGATCCGCCGCAACGGCGTGCTCAACACCACCGACCTGAAGTTCTTCAACGAGCCAGCACGCCACAAGTTGCTGGACATCGTGGGCGACCTCGCCTTGGTGGGCCGCCCCATCAAAGGCCACATCCTCGCCGCACGTCCGGGCCACTTCGGCAACACCAGCTTCGCCAAGCGCATCAAGGAACGCATCCGGGAGGAGGAGAAGAACCCCGTGGCCTTTGTGGACCTGACGAAAGCGCCGCTCTACGACATCCAGGACATCGAAAAGATGTTGCCGCACCGCTACCCGTTCCTGCTCGTGGACAAGATCATGACCATGGACGAGAACAGCATCATAGGCGTGAAGAACGTGACGATGAACGAGCCGCACTTCACCGGCCATTTCCCTGGCAACCCGGTGATGCCGGGCGTGCTGCAAGTGGAAGCCATGGCGCAAGTGGGCGGCATCTTCGCGCTGAGCAAGGTGCCCGATCCGGAGAACTACACCACCTACTTCCTCAAGACCGACGGCATCCGCTACCGCCGCAAGGTGATACCGGGCGATACGCTCGTGTTCCGCCTGGAACTGATCACCCCGATACGGCGTGGCATCGTGCACATGCGCGGTGTGGGCTACGTGAACGGCGTACCCGCGGTGGAAGCCGAGATGCTGGCGCAGATCGCGCGCGACAAAGTGCCAGCCGAAAAGACCGAAACCCCTGCGCCGAAGGCCACGGCGATCAACGGATGAGCATCTCCAAACTCGCCTATGTACACCCCGATGCCAGATTGGGGAAGGACGTCACCGTTGAACCCTTCGCCAGCATCTACGGTGATGTGGTGGTGGGCGACGGCACCTGGATCGGCCCCAATGCGGTGTTGATGGATGGTGCGCGTGTGGGCAGCCGCTGCCGCATCTTCCCCGGTGCGGTGATCAGCGCGATCCCGCAAGACCTGAAGTTCGCCGGGGAGAAGACCACCGCCGAAGTGGGCGACGGCACCACCATCCGGGAGTGCGTCACCATCAACCGCGGCACCGCCGACCGGGAGAAGACGGCCGTGGGCAGCAACTGCCTGCTGATGGCCTATGTGCACCTGGCCCACGACTGCATCCTGGGCAACAACATCGTCATCGCCAACAGCGTCAACCTTGCTGGCCACGTCACCATCGACGACTGGGCCATCCTCGAAGGCAATGTGGCGGTGCAGCAGTTCATCCACATCGGCGCGCACAGCTTCATCGCCGGTGCTTCCTTGGTGCGCAAGAACGTACCCCCCTTCGTGAAAGCCGCTCGCGAGCCCTTGAGCTACGTGGGTGTGAACGTGGTGGGCCTACGCCGCCGGGGTTATGCCGATGACGCCATCGCCCGCATCGAGGACATCTACCGGGAGATCTTCGTGCGCAACAACAATGTGGAGCGTGCCGTGCAGAACGTGATGCAGACCCTGCCACGCAGCCCGGAGCGCGGCCAGATCCTCGACTTCATCAACAACAGTCCGAAGGGCATCATGCGCGGGCTTGCGGAGTAGATGAAGGTCACCCTGCACCAGGTCGCCAAGCACTTCGGCCGCGAAGTGGTGTTCCACGGCGTGGACCGCACCTTGGCCAGCGGCAGCCGCACGGCGCTACTCGGCCCCAACGGCAGCGGCAAGAGCACCTTGTTGCAAGTGATCGGTGGCGCCATCATCCCCACAGCGGGCCACATCGAACACCACGTGGGTGAACGGCCGGTGCCGCAGGAAGAGGTGTACAAGCACGTGGCCATCGCCGCCCCGTACCTCGGCCTTTACGAAGAACTGAGCCTCACCCAGGCCATCGACTTCCACGCACGCTTCAAGCCGTTCGTGGCGGGTATCGGGGTGAAGGACGTGGCGCGGATCGCCTACCTCGACCACGCGTTGGAAAAACCCATCATGCACTTCAGCAGCGGGATGAAGCAGCGGTTGAAGCTGGCCTTGGCCATCCTCAGCGACACGCCCTTGCTGCTGTTGGATGAACCGGCCAGCAACCTCGACGCCGAGGCCATCGAATGGTATCGCACATTGCTCCGCGACCATGTAGGGCAACGTACCCTGGTGGTGGCCAGCAACCGCCAGCTCCAGGAGCACGATGTCTGTACGGCGGCCATCGAGATCGGTGACTTCAAACCACCGGCGCGATAGACCAGCCCGAGAACGGTCAACGGCCGTGCGGCTTCAGGCGACCATCGGGCTTCGGCACAAAACCCTATTTTCGCGGCCTTGAAAAACCACCGGGGCGGATCCGCGGTGGTCGAACTCCAGAAACACCTCCCTATGGCCAGCACAGCTGACGTGAACATCGGTTCCTACATCCGCTTCAACGGCGACATCTGCCAGATCATGGAATGGCAGCACCGCACACCGGGCAACCTGCGCGCCTTCTACCAGGGCAA
>JAEUTB010000014.1 GCA_016787995.1 Flavobacteriales bacterium
CGACCTGGAGGAGGAACGTCGCCTCTTCTACGTGGCCATCACCCGGGCCGAGAAACGCGCCACCCTGAGCTACGCCATCAGCCGCTACAAGTGGGGCAACCTCACCGCCAGCGAACCCAGCCGCTTCATCGACGAGATCGATCCGAAGTACCTGGAGATGCCTGCGCAGAACGAACGCGGCGCCTTCAGCAGCGGGCACTACGTGCGGCCTGGAACGCCACCTTGGGCCCGCCCCGGCGGGCAGGCACGACAAGCTGGACAATCGGATGGGAACCGCCGCTCACTCGGGCTGGACCATGGCGACGAGGACCGCGCTGCATCGAAACCGATCCATGGCCGGGAAAAGAGTGCGCCCTCACCCCCTACCCCTCTCCCAAGGAGAGGAGAGTCAACACCTACTGCACGCCCAGCGAAGCTGAAGCGCATATCGAACGACGGTGCGCCGCTGGAAGCCACGAGCTCCCTCGGCGGCGCCTCATCGGACATCGAAGAAGGCATGACCGTGACCCACGAACGCTTCGGGAAGGGCAAGGTGCTGAAGGTGGAAGGCAAAGCGCCGGACCTGAAAGCCACCGTGTTCTTCCCCAGTGCCGGGCAGAAGCAGCTGCTGTTGCGCTTCGCGAAGTTGACGGTGGTGGAGGGATAAGTGCTCGATCGGCACCATCCTTGAACGGATGGACACATGCTGCATGCGATGCTGTTGGCGATCTTCGTGATGGTGGTGGACACCACTCCAGGGCCAGTGGCTTCGAGCCTAGCAACCTATGAATTCGGCTTCAGCCTGAACCAGGCGGGCACCACGGACCTCCAGCACACGCTCTTCATCTACAAGGTCCACGATGGGCATGTGATCGAAAGCACCGCCATTTCGGAGAAGGCCTTCATCTTGCAGGCAGCGGGCCTGGAAGCCAGCCGCGCGAACCCGCTCGGCATCGACCTCTTCGAACAGTATGCCATCGACGACTGTGAGGCCCAACGCGACAGCCTTTCTGGCGACTATGTCTTCCGCTGTTCGGCGCTCAACGATCTGTGGCGCCTTCGCTATGGCGGAGCAACATCCAACACCAGTAGTGCAGGCTGGGCGCAAGACCTGAACGCACCCGGTATCCGCCAACAGATCATCCTGCAGGCCTACCGAGCACCGCATGAGGATCATTGGCTGGGGCCCTACTTCGGCGCCAAGGCCTTCGCACTGCTCAAGGACATGCAAGACCCCGCATGGGTGGCCACCTATCGGGATGGCCGATAACCCCTCTGTGCTATCCAGCGTAGGAACGGGTCCATGCGCTGGCCGCCCCTCATCGCATACCTCGCCATTGGTCCACTCAGCGTTCCGAGCCTATCGCAGGCCCAGGCGCGTTATGAGTTCGGCTTCAGCCTGAACCCGACCGCCCAAGGCGAACTCGCTGCGTTGTTCATCTATACTGTGAAAGACGGTACGGTGGTGGGCAGCGTTCCCATGCGCCCCCATTTCTTCATCCTACAGGCCAGTGGTCTCATGGAAAGCAAGGCCAACTTGGAAAGCGTGGACCTGTTCGATCAATACGGCATCCGGGACTGCGGGGCGTGGACCGAGGACGGAAGCGTACGCACGAATTTCGACTGCACCGTACTGCAAGACCTCTGGAAACTGCGCTATCGAACAGGAATGGGTGTGCAACCCGGCGAAGGCTGGGCGACCGAGGAATTCCGTCCTTCGGATCGACAACAGATCATCCTGCAGCACTACCGCCCGCCCGGCTATGAGCACTGGCATGGCCCGTACTTCGGTGCGGACGCGTTCCGGTTGCTGCGTGATATGCAGGATCCGGCGTGGGTGCGGACCTATGCGCAGGGTGGATAGGGCCCACATCGGCACCCTTCGTTACATTTGGGCCACCTCCGAAGCTCGGAGCAGGGCTAACGGCCCGGCCTTCCATTAGGAACGCCACCTTTCTCTACCGCATGAGCACAGCACCGTTCGATTACAACACCGCGCGTCCCCGTCTGATCATACCCGAATACGGACGCCACGTGCAACGCATGGTGGAGCACGTGCTGGGCATCGAAGAACGCGACCAACGCACCCGCACGGCCAAAGCCATCATCCAGGTGATCGCACGGCTGAACCCGCAGTTGCGCAACAGTGAGCATTTCGAGCGCACCCTGTGGGACCACCTCTACATCATGAGCGAGTTCAAGCTCGATGTGGACGGTCCCTTTCCCAAGCCCACACCGGAGGACCTGGAAAGCAAACCCGCTCGTGTGCCCTACCCTCAAACGCAGATCAAGTATGGGCACTACGGCAAGATGGTGCAGCGCATGATCGATCAGTGCGCGGCCATGGAGCCCGGTGAGACCCGCG
>JAEUTB010000033.1 GCA_016787995.1 Flavobacteriales bacterium
AAACGTTCTTGTCTAGGTTTGCGTCGTATTCATTGAACAAAACAATCGACCAACCATGTCAACGCTCGAATTCCAGCAGCAGCTCCTCGGTATCCGCCAGCAACTGTACTACTTCGCATTGAGCTTGACCAAGGACCGGGACAACGCCCTGGATCTCCTTCAAGAGAGCATGATGCGCGCGTTGACCTACCGGGACAAGTTCCGGGACAACACCAACTTCAAGGCGTGGGTGTATACGATCATGAAGAACACCTTCATCAACGATCACCGCCGTACCAAGCGTACCAAGGCCGTAATGGACAGCGTGGACCGCGAGCGCGACGAGGTACGGAGGGTCCAATTGCCCAGTAGTCCCGACGCCTCGGTGAAAATGGCCGAGATCCAGCGTAGCTTGGACCGGTTGGATCCGGCGTTCCGCGAGCCCTTCACCATGCACCACGAGGGCTATAAATACCACGAGATCGCTGATCAGCTCGGGATCCCCATCGGCACGGTGAAAAGCCGGATCTTCCAGGCCCGCCACCGTTTGATGGAAATGTTGACCGACAAGAACGTTCCCGCTTGAAGCCTACTGCGATCGTGATCGGCGCCGGTTTTTCCGGCATCGCCGCAGCAGCATCGCTTGCGCGGCGTGGGTTCAGTGTGGACCTATTGGAGAAGAACGCCTCGGCCGGGGGGCGAGCGAGCGTCTGGCGGCAGAACGGCTTCACCTTCGACATGGGTCCGAGTTTTTACTGGATGCCCGAGGTGTTCGAGCGTTTCTTCGCGGAGTTCGATGAACGTGCTGCCGAACACTACGACCTGCGGCGGCTCGACCCATCGTACAAGGTCGTCTTCAGTCCGCAGGACGACATGTCCGTGCCGGCAACGCGGGCGGAACAACGCAAGCTGTTCGAGCGGTACGAACCGGGTGCAGCCAAAGCATTGGACAAGTTCCTCGCGGAGGCCAAGATCAAGTACGACCTGGGCATGGGCGAGCTGGTCTACCGGCCGTCGTTATCCTGGTTGGAATATGCTCATCCGGGTGTGCTCGCTGGACTCTTGAAGACCTCGGTGCTTCGCTCACTGCGCAAGCATGTCCAGGATCATTTCACGGAGCCGAAGTTGCGTGCGTTGATGGAATTCCCGGTCCTCTTCCTTGGAGCGGCGCCGCAGAACACCCCTGCGCTGTATAGTTTGATGAATTACGCCGACCTCGAGCTCGGCACCTGGTACCCCATGGGCGGCATGGGTAGTGTGGTGGAAGGCATGCTCCGCGTGGCCGAAAAACAAGGGGTTCGCGTGCACTTCGGACAGAACGTGCAGCGCATCGTGGTGAAGGACGGCAGGGCCGTGGGCATAGAAACCGACCAAGGGATCAGGAATGCGGACGTGGTGCTTGCGGCAGCCGATTACCACCATGTGGAGCAGCGCCTATTGCCTCCGGAATACCGGAGCTATTCCTCCGCCTATTGGGATGATCGTAAGATGGCTCCGTCCAGCCTGCTCTTTTACCTCGGCTTGAATAGGACCATCCCACGGTTGGAACACCATACCCTTTTCTTCGACGAGGCCTTGGACACCCATTCAGCCGAGATCTACGACGACCCCGCCTGGCCGAGCAAACCCTTGTTCTATGTGAGCTGTTCGAGCCGAACGGACCCTGGTGTGGCACCGGCCGGACATGAGAACATGGTCATCCTCATCCCGATCGCACCGGGCTTACAGGATACCGAGGCCATCCGCGAACGTTACTTCAACATCGTGATGGAGCGCATGTCGAAGTACGTGGGCTTCGACCCTAGACCACATGTCGTGCTGAAGCGCAGTTACTGCATCAACGACCTCACGAGCGACTACAACGCTTTCCGCGGCAATGCTTACGGGTTGGCCAACACCATCATGCAAACGGGGCCGTTGCGTCCGAGCATGAAGAGCAAGAAAGTGAAAGGCCTCTATTTTGCCGGCCAACTCACCGTACCAGGACCAGGTGTTCCCCCGGCCATCATCAGTGGCCAGGTCGTTGCAGGACTGATCGAGAAGGAGATCATTGGAAACAAGAACGCTCGTGCAGCGCGGGCCAATGCCGTTACCGCATGAATACCATCGCCCTCTACGACGAGGTGTGCTTGAAAGCCAGCCGCACCGCAACGCGGAGCTATAGCACCTCCTTCTCGCTGGGGATCCGCTCCTTGGAAAAGGACCTACGTGGCCCCATCCATGCCATCTATGGTTTCGTGCGATTCGCCGACGAGATCGTGGACACCTTCCATGGTTTCGACAAAGCCACGTTGTTAGCGCGGTTCAGGGCAGACACGCACACCGCCATCAAGGAAGGCATCAGCCTCAACCCCATCCTGCAAAGCTTCCAGCGGGTGGTGAACGGGTACGGCATCGAGCCGGAGCTGTACGACACCTTCCTCGACAGCATGGCGATGGACCTGCAGGATCGCACGTACGACCAGCGGTCCTATGAGACCTACATCCTTGGCAGTGCCGAAGTGGTGGGCCTGATGTGCCTGCGTGTCTTCTGCAAGAACGACAATGCCCTGTACCAGCGTTTGAAACCCGCTGCCATGCGGTTGGGCTCGGCCTTCCAGAAGGTGAATTTCCTGCGCGACCTGAAAGACGATCATCAGAACCTGGGCCGCACCTACTTCCCTGGCGTGGACGTAGCGCGCATGGACAGCGAGACCAAGCGGATGATCGAGGCGGACATCCGAGCGGACATGGATGCTGCGCTGGAGGGCATCAAGCAACTGCCCCGCGGTTCGCGCTTCGGCGTGTACATGGCCTACGTGTACTACCTCGCGCTGTTCCGGAAGATCCAGGCCTTGCCTTGCGACCGCATCCTCAAGGAGCGGATCCGTGTGCGCAACCGCCGGAAGATCGCCTTGCTCACCACGAGCTACCTGCGCCATAGTCTCGGGCTGTTGTGATGACGAGCATGAGCGCCGATACGGAGGAAGTCATTCTCGTGAACGAACGCGACGAGGAGGTCGGGCGCATGGAGAAACATGCGGCCCATCGACAGCCCGTATTGCACCGGGCATTCTCGATCTTCCTCTTCGATGCGAACGGGCGGATGCTCCTACAACAACGCGCAGCCGGGAAATACCATTCCCCGTTGCTTTGGACCAACGCCTGCTGCAGCCATCCCAGACCTGGGGAACGCACGGAAGAAGCTGCGGCACGCCGGTTGACGGAAGAACTCGGGTTGCGCATCCCCTTGGAACATCGGTTCGCCTTCACCTACCAGGCCGAGGTGGGCAATGGATTGACCGAATACGAACTCGACCACGTGTACTTTGGAACGGTCCGCGAAGCGCCCACGCCGAACCCACTAGAGGTGGAGGCCTGGCGCTACGTGGAACTCGAAGCGCTGCGCGAAGAGATGACCGCACACCCCGATCGTTTCACCGCCTGGCTGCACATCTGTTGGCCGATGGTGGAGGAGCATCTTTCGAAGAAGCGGGCATGAAGAAACCTCGCATCGCCATACACTGGTTCAGACGCGACCTTCGACTGAACGACAATCACGGGTTGTACAGAGCGCTGAACGAGCATGGGGATGTGTTGCCCCTCTTCATCTTCGACACCCACATCCTCGACGAGCTCACCACGAAAAAGGATCGTCGGGTGGACTTCATCCACCGGACGTTGGAGGGCCTGCAGCGGGACCTGGTGAAGGTGGGCGGTACCATACGGGTGGAGCATGGCGCACCACAGGAGGTCTGGAAACGCTTGCTTGAGGAATTCGAGATCACCGGGGTTACGGTGAACCATGATCATGAGCCCTACGCCCTGCAGCGTGATGCGCAGGTGGGTCAACTCCTCGCGGACCGCGGTGTCCCATTCCGGACGTTCAAGGACATCAGCATCTTCGAACGAGGAGAGATCCTGAAGGACGACGGCAAACCATACACCGTCTTCACACCCTATGCCCGGAAATGGCTGGCTCTCTTCGAGCCCTCCATGGAAGTCGCTTTCCCGAGCGAGTCGAACTTATCGAAGTTATGGAAGACGAGCGCCAAGCCTTTGCCCAGCCTGGCGGAGATCGGTTTCGAGCCTACCGACCTCGTGGTGCCACCACTAGAATTGAAGGATGGGCTTCTGGCCGGGTACAAGGAAACGAGGAACCTACCAGCGGTGAATGGCACCAGCAAATTGAGCACGCACCTTCGATTCGGAACGGTGAGCGTGCGGGAATTGGTCCGCAGAAGCCGGGTGAAAAGCCCCACTTACTTGAATGAGCTCATCTGGCGGGAGTTCTTCATGCAGATCCTGTGGCACTTCCCCCATCCGGAGCGGGCCTTCAAACCGGCCTACGACAACATCCCGTGGCGAGCGGACGAGGCCGGCTTCAACGCCTGGTGCCAAGGGCGTACCGGCTATCCCTTGGTGGACGCGGGTATGCGTGAGTTGAACGCTACCGGACTGATGCACAACAGGGTACGCATGGTGGTGGCGAGCTTTCTCACCAAGCACCTCTTGATCGACTGGCGTTGGGGCGAGGCCTACTTCGCACAGCAATTGCTTGATTTTGAACTAAGTAGCAATAACGGTGGCTGGCAGTGGGCCTCCGGATCGGGGTGTGATGCGGCCCCCTATTTCAGGGTGTTCAACCCCACCCTGCAAATGGAGCGCTTCGACCCTCAGTTAAACTATGTGAAGTTTTGGGTTCCGGAGTATGGTAGTGCGAACTATGCAAAGCCGTTGGTCGTTCACGAAGTAGCCCGCAAGCGAGCCATCGAGACGTACAAGCTCGGTCTTGGCGAAAAGGGCAACGGAAACGAACGACAAACCAAGCTCTTTGCATAGCCATGCCACGCAAGAAGAAAGCCCTCGTCCTCAGCCAGCCGGTGAAAGCAGGATTGAAGGCCATCAAAGTCAGGCTGGACGCACGAACCATCATCACCGTAGCGAGCAATAAAGCGCTGGACTTCTGGCGCTCCCGCTACCCCAAACTGGAGGTCATCGGCTGAACACCTCCGCAACGCAGAACGAAATGCCACGCAAGAAGCCCGCTATCATCCTGGAACGTCCGATCAAAGCGGGAGTGAAGGAGATCAAGGTCCGTCTGGATTCACGCACCGTCATCACGGTGTCCTCCCAAAAGGCGCTCGCTGCCTGGAAGCAGCGGTACCCGAAGTTGGAGATCATCGGCTGAGCCATGGCCCAACACGTGCTGGAGCGGTCACAGGTATTGCCCATCACGTTGGAACGAGCCTGGACTTTCTTCAGCAGCCCACGCAACTTGGCGCGCATCACCCCACCCGAGATGGGGTTCGTCATCCACGACTCGTTCGATGGACGAGAAGCCTACACGGGTCAGCGGATCACCTACACGGTGAGGCCGCTGCTCGGGATACCCATGCGCTGGGTCACGCGCATCGAGGATGTGAAAGCACCTGAGCGTTTCGTAGACACCCAGGAAACCGGTCCGTACAAGCGCTGGCACCATACCCACACCTTCGAGCCGGTGCCCGGCGGTGTTTTGATGCGCGACCGTGTGGAATACGAGCTGCCGCTGGGCATCCTGGGTGAACTCGCCCATGTGCTGTTCGTGCGCAAGAAGCTCGATGACATCTTCCGGTTCCGGGAACGGACCTTGGAACGCATCTTTGCAGGAGGCAGCGAACCATCGTAGCGCGGCGTTGTTCCACGAGCATGAGCATTTGGATGATCATCGGCATCGTGGCCCTCACCTTCGTGGTGATGGAAGGGGTGGCTTGGGCCACACACAAGTACGTGATGCACGGTTTCCTGTGGCACCTGCACTCCGACCACCATAAGAAGGACCACTACGGGTTCCTCGAGCGGAACGACAGCTTCTTCCTGATCTTCGCCGTACCCTCGATGTGCCTCTTCCTGGTGGGCAGCTTCAAAGGCCTTCATACCCCGTGGCTGTGGATCGGTCTGGGCATTCTGATCTACGGCATCGCTTACTTCTTCGTGCATGAGGTGTTCATCCACCAGCGTATCAAGTGGCTGCGCAACACGAACAGCTCGTATTTCCTGGGGATCCGCAAGGCGCACAAGATCCACCACAAACACCTGGGCAAAGAGGATGGCGAATGCTTCGGCATGCTCTGGGTACCGTTGAAGTACTTCCGCGAAGCGCGGAAGACCCTTGCACAGCAGCCTAAGCGCTAGAAGCCGTCTCAAAATAGTTTTTGGCAGCGAGCCGGAGGAGTTTTTCGGGCAGCCTAGGCGTGAAACCCGAGCATAGCTGGATGCTCTGTAAGGGTTGAACAACAACGGATGCCCGAAAAAGGCCCCGGCACAGCCCGAAGGATTATTTTGAGATGGCTTCTAACGCCAACACGCGCCTGTTGATGCACCGCGCCTTGGTGAACGAACCCCTGTGCGTGTGCCGCTACCTTTGATCGTACGGCCAGCCGGCATGATGCGCATGGGAGAACAACTGCAACGGATCGGATCCTACCTCGGCCACTTGGTTCGCGCTCGCACGCGCCATGGGGTGCATAGTCCGTTCGTCTACGACCTCATCACCCATGTGCTGCGCCCGTCGAATGAACTGCCCGAGTTCCGCACGATCGAAGGCCTGCGTGCCGACCTGTTGGCCAGCGACCAGACCATCCGGGTGAACGACCTCGGCGCCGGGTCGCGCGTGTTCGACATGCCGAGCCGGGCAGTGGCTGATATCGCGCGCACCGCCTTGAAACCGCCTGCGCAGGCCCAACTCCTCTTCCGCCTTGCCCGTTATTTCCAGGCGGATCACGTGTTGGAACTGGGCACCTCCTTCGGCCTCAGCACGCTCTACCTCGCGCTGGGCGCGGACGAAGGCACCGTACACACGATCGAAGGCTGTCCGCAGACCATGCGCATCGCCCAGCATCATTTCGACCAGCTCAAGCAACGCAACATCCACCCGGTATTGGGGAGCTTCCGTAGTCGTTTGCCAGAAACACTGGGCAAGATGAGCGCCGTGGACCTCGTCTTCATCGACGGCCACCATGCCGAAGAGCCGACCCTGGAGTACTTCGAACAATGCCTGGCCAAAGCGCATGGCGGCACGGTCTTCGTGTTCGACGACATCCATTGGAGCCGCGGCATGGAACGCGCGTGGGAAGCGGTGAAAGCTCACCCCCGCGTCACCGTGACCGTTGACCTCTACGACCTCGGCCTCGCATTCCTGCGCACCGAGCAGGCCAAGGAGCATTTCACCTTGCGCTATTGAAGTCCACATGAAGATCTACACCCGCACCGGGGACCAGGGACAGACCAGCTTGTTGGGCGGGCAACGCGTAGCGAAGGACAGCTTGCGCATCGAAGCCTATGGCACCATCGATGAGTTGAACAGCCACATCGGCCTGCTGCGTGATCACGCCCAAGGCAGACGTGACGCCCTGCTGGTACCGATCCAGGAAACACTGTTCAGCCTCGGTTCGCGGTTGGCCAGTGGGAACGAGGAGCAGGCGGACAAGTTCAAGGTACCCCAGGTCACCGATGCCGGGATCGAAGCGTTGGAGCGCGCGATGGATGGCATGGAGGCCGAACTCCCCGAGATGCGGAACTTCATCCTTCCGGGAGGTCACCTGGCCGCATCGCAAGCCCATGTATGCCGCACGGTCTGCCGGCGGGCCGAGCGGTTGGTCGTGACCTTGGCGGCCAACGAGCCTGTGCCGGAGATCGTAGTGCGCTACCTGAACCGCCTCAGCGACCTGCTTTTCGTACTGGCCCGCCACCTCGCCCATGTGGATGGCGTGGCCGACACCCCCTGGAAGCCGCGCCAATAGGGCATTCTTCGACGGTTGATAAGTCGGGGGCCGCCGCTTGTCTATCCGTCTATATTTGCGGCCAATTTCACGGACCCTAACACGGCCTTTTCGATGTACTGGACACTGGAACTCGCTTCGTATTTGGAAGACGCACCCTGGCCTGCGACCAAGGACGAGCTGATCGATTTC
>JAEUTB010000046.1 GCA_016787995.1 Flavobacteriales bacterium
CCTCCAATTGATTAAATGCGTATTTATCCAAGCCAACGATGTCGGTGATATCACTTCCGACCTTGAAGCCAGAGGTCAGGTAATCGAAACCGCCGAAGAAGTTGCGGCTGGGTCCACGCGTGGTGATGTTGATGAGACCACCGGTCACGTCACCGAAGTTGGCCGGCACACCACCGGTGATCACCTGAACCTCTTCGATGGCGCTCTTGGGAAGACCCGTACCTGCACCAGCGGGCACTTTCACCCCATCGATATAGTAATAGGTGTTCTCCGTTCGTGAACCACGGATGCTCACCCCGCCGCCCGTACCGGCATCGCTGGCACCGGCCACGGTGGTGGCGATGGAGTTGGCCGAACGACCAGGCATCTTGGCGATCTGGTCACGGGTCACCGTTCCACCCGAAGCACCACCATCCTTGTCGATCAGCGGCACGACATATTGCACCACCTCGAATTCCTTCAGTTCAACCCCTTGGTTGAGACCGATGTCCAGGAAGGTTATCTTACCGTTGGTGATGACGACCCCGGTCTGCTTGTACGGCTGGTAACCCACGTAGCTGACCACGATGTCGTAATTACCAGGATCGAGCGGTTTGATGAAGTAACCACCATCGAAGTCCGTGGCGCCCCCGGAAACTTGCGTGCCGTTGCGTTCGACCACAACGTTCACGAAAGGCAACGGTTCATTGGACTTCTTGTCCTTGATGGTACCCTTTAGACTGCCAGAACCCGTCTGAGCGAACAACGCCAGTGAGGTTGAAATGGCAAGGGCGGCTGTGGAGAATATTCTTCTCAACATCAACGGTAGGTTTTGCGTTCTGCGTAACAGGGCAACGAGGGGGCGCTAATATAGAAAGTTCCACCTTCCGTCATCCCCGCTTTATTCGGCGTCCCGAGCGGGTTTTCGCGCATGGGCGATCCGGACTTCCGGCTGCGGCACCCGCGCGTGGTGATGGTGGAGCTTAACATGTCCGAAATATATCGGCGTGCCCCTTACACCGGGTAGTCCAGAACGAGCAAAGGTCGAAGTGGACCGGATCGGGGTCACCAACCGAAGGTCCGACGGAAGAACCCATCACGGTGGATGCCACTCCCCCGGCGGTCGGCCCGCTTGGTATGCCGCCGCATACGCTTCCGTGTGGCCTTGTCCTGTACGGACATGTGGCGCCTGCGATCATACCGCTCTTGCTTGGCCTTTTCCTTCTTTTCCTGCTTGGCCTTCTTGGCCTGTATCTTCTCCTGCTTCTTCTTGGAGATGCCGTCTTGCGCGGAACCGGCCTGTGGGACAGCCATGGCGCTGAGCACCACCAGCACGATAATGGCCCACCAGTTGCGCATGCTGCAAGGATACAGCAATGCTGGAGGAATTTCCGCGTTAGTCCACCCGGGGACTACTTTAGCACCACCGAACATGACCCGGATGACCCGACCCTTGATGATCCTGCTGGCCAGCACCCTGTTGGCCGCGGGCTGCCGCAAGGAAGAGCGTGGTGGTGTTCCCCTAACTCCGCTGGACATCAGTATCAACGTGAATAATCCGGCCTACGCGGATGTGGCCGTGCCCGGGGGCTGGATCTACCTCTCAGGCGGTTCACAGGGCCTGATCGTGTACCGCGCCTCGAACGACGAATTCGTGGTGATGGACCGGCATTGCCCGTACCAACCTGCGGACTTCTGCAAGGTCTTCGTGGACGAGACGGAGATCATCGCCCGCGATACGGCATGCTGCCACTCGGCCTTCAGCATCGTGGACGGCACCGTGGTGGAGGGACCTGCGGCACTGAACCTTCAGCGCTACAACAGCAGTTTCAACGGCACCACGTTGCGGATCTATAACTGATCCCGACCGCCAGGCATTTTTTGACGACATCCTTCTTCGGCCCTTGAATGAAAAAGGCCCGCTCGGAGCGGGCCTTTTCGTTCACGTGGTCCGGCTTAGTACCGGTACGCATCACTCTTGTACGGACCATTCTTGGCCACACCGATGTACTTGGCTTGCTTGTCGTTGAGCTCTTCCAACTCCACACCGATCTTGGCGAGGTGCAAGCGAGCCACCATCTCATCGAGGTGCTTGGGCAGTACGTAAACCTTGTTCTCGTACTTGTCGCTGTTCTGCCAAAGCTCGAGTTGCGCCAACGTCTGGTTGGTGAAGCTGTTGCTCATCACGAAGCTGGGGTGACCGGTCGCGCAGCCCAAGTTCACTAGGCGGCCTTCGGCGAGGATGATGACGTCCTTCCCGTTGATGGTGTACTTATCCACCTGTGGCTTGATCTCCACTTTGCTCTTGCCATGGTTCTTGTTGAGCCATGCCATATCGATCTCGTTATCGAAGT
Organism: Flavobacteriales bacterium; assembly: GCA_016787995.1. Lineage (GTDB taxonomy): Bacteria > Bacteroidota > Bacteroidia > Flavobacteriales_F > PHOS-HE28 > PHOS-HE28. Next base: position 2,334 of record JAEUTB010000046.1, read on the forward strand.
GGCCGATGTTACACACGATGGCTTTGTCCTTCATCGCCTCGAAGTGCTCACCGCGAACGATATCGCAGTTGCCGGTAGTGGTGATGATGATATCAGCCTTACCTACCACGCTGCCGAGCTTCTTCACCTCGAAACCGTCCATGGCCGCTTGCAGCGCACAGATGGGGTCGATCTCAGTAACGATGACACGCGCTCCGGCACCTACGAGCGAGGCGGCCGTACCCTTGCCCACGTCGCCGTATCCGCAGACCACGGCCACTTTACCGGCCATCATCACGTCAGTAGCCCGGCGGATGGCATCCACAGCGCTTTCCTTGCAACCGTACTTGTTATCGAACTTGCTCTTGGTGACGCTATCGTTGATGTTGATGGCGGGCATCACCAGGGTGCCGTTCTTCTCGCGCTCCATCAGACGGTGAACACCGGTGGTGGTCTCTTCGCTGAGGCCTTTGATGCCTTTGACCAGTTCAGGGAACTTGTCGAAGACCATGTTGGTGAGGTCGCCACCATCATCGAGGATCATGTTCAGGGGCTTGCCACCTTCGAAGGCGAACAAGGTCTGCTCGATGCACCAATCGAATTCGGTCTCGTTCATGCCTTTCCAGGCGTAG
>JAEUTB010000055.1 GCA_016787995.1 Flavobacteriales bacterium
TAGTGGGTGCAGCCGAGCACCAACGCATCGATGTTGCGCTCCAGCAGGGGCTCCAACCACCCGCGAAGCATGGTTTCCGTGGTCGGTGTGTCGAATTCGCCGGCCTCTATCTGCTTGACCAGTCCCGGGCAAGGCTGGTGCAGCACCTCAACACCGTGAGCGAAGCGCTCCACGATGGTCGCATAGAGTTCACTTTGGAAGGTGGCTACGGTGGCGATGACGCCCACCACGCCGGTGCGCGTATGTTCTACCGCAGGCTTCACGGCGGGCTCCATGCCCACGAACGCCACATCGGGGTAGACTTCGCGCAGCGCCCGCAAAGCGGCGGCAGAGGCCGTATTGCATGCGATCACGATCACCTTGGCGCCTTTGGCCAACAGCGCTTCCGTGATGCCGAAACTGAAGCCGCGCACTTCCGCCAACGAAAGTGGTCCGTAGGGAACATGTGCGCCATCGCCGAAATAGAGCAGGCGCTCCGTGGGGAGCGCCTGCATGATCGTGGCGGTGACCGTAAGTCCACCGATACCGGAATCGAAGATGCCGACCGGGCCTTCGCGAAGCCACGGGCGAGGCGGGGTCGAACGTTCCGTGCTCACTTGTTCGTATCGCTCGTCATTTGATGCCGAGACGGGTTTTCACCGCAGGCAGAAGATCGATGCCGCCGGCCATGTGTAGGAGCACACCTCCGCTCGCATCGAGGACATAGTTGAAGCTCTGCTCGATCGCCACGGTGGAGATCGCCGAATCCACGCGTTCGATGATGGGTTTCAACAGCTCTTGTTCCATCTTGGCCAAGTCTTCCTGAGCCTTTTCCTGCGCATCCACGATCCTCGTTTCCAGCTCCTGGAGCTCGCGCGCAGCAATGCCCAGTTCTGTCTGCGTCATGGTGGCGGGAGGGTTCTCCAGCACAGCTCTCTTGCTGGTGTATTCATCGCCCATCGCCTTCAGCCGTCCCTCCAAGGTCTTCGCGAAAGCATCCAGCTTCGTGCTCGCTGCGGTTCGCTCAGGCATCGCCATCACCAACGCGTTCCGGTCGATGTGTCCCAGCTTCATGGTCTGGGCGGTCGACTCCGTCATCGGGAGCGTCGCCAAAAGCAGAACGGACAGTATCGGAAGCGTGCGCATGGCTGTTCTGGCCATCAGGCCTTATTGGATCCCGAGCTTGGCCTTCACCAGCGGCAGGATGTCCTCGCCCTTGGCATGGTACAGGACCACTCCGGTGCTCACATCGAACACGTAGGTGAATCCGTTGGCAGCGGCCACCTCGGCGATGGCGGCGTTCGTGCGTTCCACCATCGGGCGCAACAGCTCTTCTTCCTGCTTGGCCAGGTCCTCTTGGGCTTTTTCTTGTGCCGCTTGGATGCGTTGCTCCAGGTCGCTGATCTCGCGCAACGCCATTTCCTTTTCGGTCTGCGTCATGGTCTCCGCGCGGCCTTGTGCGTCGGCCACCTTGGTCTGGTATTCGTTGCCCATGGCCTTGAGGCGCTCATCGAGGGTCTTGGCGAAGGCTTGCATCTTGGTCTCGGCATCCTTGCGCTCCGGGAGCATCAACATCAGCTGCTGACGGTCGATATGGCCCAGCTTCAAGGTCTGCGAGAAGGCTGCGGGAAGGCTGGTAAGGGCGATCGCGCAAGCGAGTACGAAACGTTTCATCGTCATTTGGTTTTCATCGGTTGTCCACCACCATCGTCCATCCGCTGGGGCGAGGTCTCCTTGCCACCACCGTCCTTCGGCTGGTTGGGTGTCTCTTCTGCGGGCGGCTCGCCGAACTCCTCGTCGTCGCGTGTGTCGCCGCTGTTCTTGTCCTTGTTGGGGCGGATGCCCAGCTTGCGCAGGACACTGTCGCTCTTGTCGTATTTCTCGCTGGCGAAAAGAAGGTTGCTCGCCTGGCCGCCCAGGTCGAACACCGCTACGTAGCTCTGCCCGGCCACTTCCTTCACCGCGTTGTAGACCCGGTCCTGTATGGGCTGGATCAACTCGGTGCGCTTCTTGAACAGATCGCCATCAGGACCGAAGCGCTTCTTCTGTAGGTCGCGCGCCTCACGCTCGCGTCGATCGATCTCGTCCAAGCGCGTACGCTTCATCTCCTCGGTCAAGAGGATCGCTTCGGCATTGTACGCATCACGCATCCGCTTGATCTGCTGGTAGCGCTCGTCGATCTCCTCCTGCCATTGCTTCGAGAAACGATCCAGCTCTTTTTGAGCCGACTCGTACTCGGGCATCTGGTCCAGGATGTACCGCGTGTTCACGAACGCGATGCGCTGCCCCTGCGCCACGTGAACGAGCGCCAGTGCAGTGAGCAGGGTGAGGATCTGGAGGGTCTTGCGTGTCATGCGGAAGCCGTCGAAAGTAGGCGATCCGTTACGGTACGGATCACAGTTCGCCAAGATCTATGCCGATCGTGAAGTGGAACTGGCTGCGCGCCATGTTCTGCTGTCCCGGAACGTCGTCCAGACGCCAGCCGTAGTCCAGTCCCATGGGACCGAACATGGGCAGGAACAAGCGCAGGCCAACGCCGGCGGATCGGTAGAGTTTGAAGGGGTCGAAGGTGTCGAACGAGCCCCACGTGTTGCCGGCCTGTGCGAAAGCCAGCGTGTAGATGGTGGCCGAGGGGTTCAACGATACCGGGAAACGCAATTCGGTGGTGTATTTGGCCACCACGAAATTCCCCGTATTCGGTGAAAGGGAGAAGTCATCGTAACCACGCAGGCCCACTACTTCACGACCATCGAGTTGGAAGCCCGTGAGCGCGGCACCGCCCAGGTAGAACCGCTCGAACGGCGAATTACCCACCGCATCGTTGTAGCGCCCAAGGAAGCCGAAACCGGCGCGCGCCATCAACACCAGGTTGTGTCCGGTCTTGCTGCGGGTGAGCATGTTGAACCATTGCGTGGTGAACTTCCACTTGTGGAACTCCGCCCACTGGTAGCGCTGCTCGGGGGGCAGGGTGCGGAAATCGCGGCCGCCAGGGAACCACAACGAGAAGGGCGGGGTGGCCTTCACACTGAAGCTGATGTCGGACCCCGTGCGTGCGAAGAACGGCTGGTCCACGGAGTTGCGTGAGACCTGGAACTGGTAGGCGAGTACGTTACTGTTACCGTTCACGAAGTCGAATACAACACCCCCGCTGCTGAAGTTCCGCAGCTCGTAGTTCTGGTAGCTCAGGTTCTGACGCAGAATGAAGTAGTCATCCGGCCAGGTCAGGCGTTTGCCCAGACCGAGGGTAGCCCCCCAGATGTCCAGCTGTTGCAGGTTCGGGTTGCGGATCCGGCCGTCGCTGCCGTTGATGTATTTGGTCTCCCCGTTGGACTGCCGTGAGAAATAGCCCGAGAAGCTCAACGAGTTCGGCTTGCGACCACCGAGCCAGGGCTCTACGAAGCTCACACTATAGCTTTGGAAGAAGCGGCCGTTGGTCTGTGCGCGTAAGTTCAGGGTCTGTCCATCGCCGGCGGGCAAGGGTGTCCAAGCGCCTTTCTTGAAGGTGTTGCGCAGGCTGAAGTTGGTGAACGAGACACCCAGCGACAATACCACGCGACCGGCACCCCAACCACCGCTCAATTCCAGCCTGTCGCTCGGCTTTTCTTCCACCGTATACTCCAAATCCACGGTTCCCGTGCGCGCATCCTGGATCGGGTTCACGCCTAAGGTCTCCGGATTGAAGTAGCCCAAGGTGCTCAACTCGCGCTGTGTGCGCATCACGTCGCTGCGGTTGAATAGCTGCCCGGGTTTGGTGCGGATCTCGCGCCGGATCACGTGTTCGTTCGTCTTGCTGTTCCCTTTGATCAGGATGCTGCGGATCCGGAACTGGCGTCCTTCGCGGATGCGCAGGTCGAGGTCGATGCTGTCGCCTTCCACCAACAGCTCCACGGGATCCGGGTAGAAGCTCAGGTAGCCATCATCCATGTACAGCGAACTGATGTCGCGCCCGCTCGGGTTCATGTAAAGGCGGCTGTCCAACAACTTCTTGTTGTACACATCGCCCTTCTTGATGTTCAGGATGCCGAGCAAGGTGTCCGCATCGTGTTTCGTGTTGCCCGTGATGTGCACGTTCCGCCAGTGGAACTTGTTGCCTTCATCCACCGTGATGTCGATGCGAACGCGGCTGTCGCTCACATAGTACATGGTGTCCTTCACGATGGCCGCGTTGCGGAAGCCTTTCTCGTTGTACAGGTCGAGCACCGCGTTCTTGTCCGCCTTGTACTCGGTGGAGATGAACTTGCTTCCTCCGAAGAGGTTGTACCTGCGTTTGCGCTTGGTCTTCTTCATGGCCAGGCGCAGGCGCTTGTCCTTGATGTTGTCGTTGCCCTCGAAGGTCACATCCTTGATCTTCACTTTGGGGCCTTTGTCCACATCGTTGATGAGCAGGTCG
>JAEUTB010000147.1 GCA_016787995.1 Flavobacteriales bacterium
TGGCGGGGGGCTCCATGAGGAGGGTGTCCATGGCGATGGTCATGCTTCGTGGGGTTCGGGAGCAGCAGCGTCGCGGGAGTCCGGTGGTGTGCTGAACAACTCCTTCAGTTGCTGAAGGATGCGCTGGATATCATCGCCCTCGCTGCCGGCGCGTGCGCTCAGTTGATCCAAGCGGATCAGGATGTCCTGGTTGGTGGTGAGCACATCGCGCATGCGCAGGAACAGGCGGATGATGCGCAGGTTGAAGGCCATGGCCCGCGGGGTACGCAGCAGCAGGCCTACGGTAAGGATGCCGAGTTCGGTGAAGGCATGCACCGGAGCCGTTGCGCCTGGATCCACAGTTCCCGGACGCGTCCGCACGGCGACCCGTTCTTCGGGAGTAAGGAGAAGGATGCTGCCTTCCTCGAAATACGCCGTACCGGCCCGCACCACGGCGGTGATCCGCTTCAACGGCACACCGTGGAGTGCGGCCAGATCACGGTCCAACAGCACATGCTGCCCACGGACCAGAACCACCTTGCGTGCCAAGTGCCGATCCAACAGTTCGGTGATGCCGTAGCGGCCTGCTGGCTCATGTACCACGAAACGCTGCAAGGGCAGTAGTTCCGTGTAGGCGGGCTTGGGGAAAGCGCTATCGGTTGCCAGGGTTCCCATCATTCCATTGATCAGTTATCCGACGGACAAATGTAATGACTATTTTACCGACTGCAACATGACGATTATTTTGTCAACACGGAACTGTTGGGAGGCCCGATCAGACGATCAGATGATCAGACTCCCGCAGTATTGCGGGACAGATAATGGGAATGCCTGTGAACGATGGCATGCAGGTATCCGGGGCGAAGCACCTGTAGCGTCTTCCGCTATACGGCGTAACCACAGGGCGGACCAGCCAGCGTGGTGAATGAAGAATGTAGAATGAAGAATGTAGAACGGCGAACGAACGATCCTGAACCCTGACCTGTAAGGGCGCATCATGATGCGCCCCAACCCCATGGAACGCACGATCCTCCACCTGGACCTCAATACCTTCTTCGTGAGCGTGGAACGGCTGGAGAACCCCAAGCTGGTGGGCAGGCCCGTGCTGATCGGTGCCGATAGCGACCGCGGCGTGGTGGCCAGTTGCAGCTACGAGGCGCGGGCCTTCGGGGTGCGCAGCGCCATGCCGATGAAGATGGCCAAACAGCTGTGCCCGGAGGCGATCATCCTGCGGGGCGATAGCGGTGCCTACCTGAAGAAAAGCGATGAGGTGACCGAGATCATCCGTGAGCAGGTACCGCTGTTCGAGAAGAGCAGCGTGGATGAGTTCTACGTGGACCTGAGCGGCACCGACAAGTTCCAGGGCAGTCGCAAACTGGCCGTGGAACTGCGCAAGCGCATCACCCGGGAGAGCGGGTTGCCGAGCAGCTTCGGCCTCAGCATCAACAAGACGGTGAGCAAGGTGGCCACCGGCGAGGCCAAGAACGGCACGGGCGAATGGTATGTGGAACGCGGCACGGAGAAACCCTTTTTGGCACCGATGCCCATCGAGCGCATACCCGGCGTGGGCGACAAGACCGCGCATCTGTTGCGCAGCATGGGCGTGGCGAAGATCCACACGCTGCAAGAACTGCGGGTGGATCTGATGCAGCGGCTGCTGGGCGAGCATGGCCCGGTGCTGTGGCGCAAGGCCAACGGCATCGACGACAGTCCGGTGATCGCCTGGCACGAGCGCAAGAGCATCAGCACCGAACGCACCTTCGAACGCGATACGATCGACGTGGTGAAACTCAAAGGCATGCTCACCGCCATGGCCGAGAGCCTCGCCTTCCAACTGCGCAAGGGACAGAAGCTCACCAGTTGCATCGCGGTGAAGATCCGCTACGCCGACTTCAACACGCACACCAAACAGCTGCGCATCCCCTACACGGCCTGCGACCACATCATCCTACCTGCGGTACACGACCTCTTCCGCGCGCTGTACGACCGGCGCCAACGGATCCGCTTGATCGGCGTGCGTTTCAGCCACCTGGTGGGTGGCGGGCACCAGATGGATGCCTTCACCGATACGCAGGAGGCCATGGACCTGTACCAAGCGATGGACAGGATCCGCAAGCGTTTCGGCGACCGTACCGTGATGCGCGCAGCAGGTATGGAGGCGAAGAGCATCGGAAGGATGGACAACCCGTTCGATGGGCAGGCTCCGGTGTTGTTGGCGAATAGGCGGACGTAGGAGAATGAAAAATGTAAAATGATGAATGTAGAATGATCATCGTCCCGCCGAGGCATCTGCTGTCCCAAGGCTGCGGATCCATCATTCAGCGTTCACCATTTTCCATTCTACATTTTTCATTCCTGCTTCTTAGCAGGGCGTGCCCCCTTCCCTCCCACTGGCCAACGCGAGGAGTCGGGGGCTTTGTTCATCGCTCCCTTGAGCCGGGGCTACAGGCCCGC
>JAEUTB010000178.1 GCA_016787995.1 Flavobacteriales bacterium
TCCCCAAGGGGTGGCCCAGGGCGATGGCCCCGCCATTCGGATTGATGCGCGGGTCGTTGTCTGCGATACCCAAGCTGCGCGTGCAGCTGAGCACCTGTGCGGCGAACGCTTCATTGAGTTCCAGGACATCGACCTGTTCCAAGCTGATCCCAGCTCGCTTCAGGGCCAACTTGCTCGCATTCACCGGTCCGATACCCATGATGCGCGGTTCCACACCGACCACACCGCTGCTTACGATCCGGGCGAGGGGTTTCAAGCCGTGGCGCTGAAGGCCCAATTCACTTGCCACCAGCACTGCGGCTGCACCATCGTTAAGGCCACTGGCGTTACCGGCCGTCACCGAACCGTTCTTTCGGAAAGCTGGTTTCAAGCCCGCAAGACCCTCCAACGTCGTCTTGGGCTTCACGAACTCGTCGGTGGCGAACACCTGCGGTTCACCTTTGCGCTGGGGGATCGTCACTGGAGCGATCTCCTCTGCTAGACGTCCATTAGCCTGCGCTGCCGCCGCCTTTTGCTGGCTCCACAGGGCAAAACGGTCCTGGTCTTCGCGGGTGATGGCCGCTGGCAAGGGCAGGTCCAACAAGTTCTCAGCGGTTTCGCCCATGGCGTCCACCCCGAATCTCTCCTTCATCGCGGGGTTCACGAAGCGCCAACCGAAGCTGCTGTCGAAGAGTTGGGCATCGCGACCATACGGCGTGCTGGTCTTGCTCATCACCCAGGGCCCGCGCGTCATGTGCTCCACGCCGCCAGCGATGAAGAGGTCCCCGCTTTCCGCCGCGATCGCCCGTCCGGCCTGCACCACAGCGCTCATACCCGAGGCGCAGAGGCGGTTCACGGTTTCGCCAGGCACGGTAACAGGAAGGCCTGCGAGCAGGGAAGCCATACGCGCCACGTTCCGGTTGTCCTCACCGGCCTGGTTGGCACAACCCATGATCACATCCTCCACTGCGGCTGGGTCTAGGCCGGGATGACGGGCCATCAGCGCATGCAGAACATGGGCGGCCAGGTCATCGGCCCGCACTGGCGAAAGGCTCCCGGTGAAACTGCCGATAGGCGTGCGGATGGCATCAACGATGTAGGCGGCTTTCATGCGGTGGTATGTTCATCAGGGAACCAAGGCTTCCCGGTGCGGTAAACGGTTCCTTTGAAAAGCGCGACGACCTCGCCGCGTTGGTTGCTCACGGTGATCTGGTAGATCCCGATGCGATTGCTCAGGCTCATCTCTTCCGATCTGGCGGTCAGGACGTCACCTTCCTTCACCGGTTTGGTATGGCTGATGGAGGTCTCCACGGAAACGCTCTGGATGCCATGGCTGTTGGCGGCGAAGGCCAGGCAACTATCGGCCAAGGAATAGGAGATGCCACCATGCGCGATCGCGAAGCCGTTCAGCATTTCGACGCGTACGGTCATCCGCAACACGCAGTGCCCGGCTTCGATCGTCACGCGCTCGATCCCCATCCACAGGCTGAAGGGGTCGTTCTCATACATACGGGCCACCACGCGCTGGGCGAGGGTCGTTTGTTCCATGGCGGCCAAAGGTATCCGTCAGGCCTCGTCGAACAGTTCCTTGCCCAGCACGCCTTCGTGTTCCAGCAGCCATTTCTTCCGCCAGATCCCCCCGATGTAGCCGGTGAGCAATCCTTCGCTGGACAGCACCCGGTGGCACGGAACGATGATGGGGATGGGATTGCTTCCACAGGCGTTGCCCACCGTGCGTGCGATCGCCTTGCCTCCGATGCGGTCGGCCAATGCTTGGTAGGTGGAAGCGCTGCCATAGGGGATGTCCTCCAGCATTGCCCACACAAGCTGTTGGAATCGGCTGCCCAGCCGTTGTACAGGGAGCTCGAATTTCCTGGACCGGCGCTCGAAGTAGGCATCGAGTTGGCGATGCGCTTGTTCAAGCACCAGTGGGATTTTCGCCTGTCGCACATGCAGCGCTTCGAACGAAAGGCGGGTGATCAAAGCACCATCGCTTTCCACCCACAACTTGCCGACCGGACTTTCCACCACCACTACATGGAGTGGTGCGAACAGTTCGGGTTCCGATGTTTTTGGCCTACTGGGCATGGGCACGGCGGATATCTTCGGGCAAAATACCACCGATGGCCTGGTTCACCAACGACTTCAATGCCTTCTTCAAGGATCTGGCGAAGAACAACAACAAGGAATGGTTCGATGCGAACCGCAAGCGCTATGAGGTCAGCGTGAAGAAACCCTTCGAGGCCTTCGTGGGCGATGCCATTTCGCGTATCGCCAAGCAGGACAAGACGGTACGGATCGAGCCGAAGGAAGCCATCTTCCGCATCAACCGCGATATCCGCTTCAGCAAGGACAAGACACCGTACAAGCTGAACTGCTCGGCGATCATCTCACCTGCCGGGCGTAAGGACCACGCCACACCGGGCATTTACTTCGAACTCGGACCGGAGAGCGTGAAGTTCTACGGCGGCGCCTATCAACCGGAAAAGGACCAACTGGAGCGCATCCGTACGGCCATCATGACCGATCCCAAAGGATTCCGGAAGACGATCGATAACAAAGCGTTCAAGGCGCTTTTCGGCGTGGTGCATGGGGAAGCCAATAAGGTGCTGCCAGCCGAATTCAAGGATGCAGCGAAGAAGGAGCCCTTGATCGCCAACAAGCAGTTCTACGTGATGGCAGAGCGACCGGCGAAGTTGGTGGCTTCACCCACTTTGCTGGACGAGTTGATGGAGCATCATGCCGCCATGGCCCCTTTCAATAGTTGGTTGGCTTCGGCGATGAAGTAGCCACCAACGAAAGAGCGCCCGCCTTTCGGCGAGCGCTCCTCGACTTTCACCGAAGCGGTCCTTACTGGGCTTTGCCGGTAAGTTCCACGGTCAGCTCGATCGCGTCGTTCAGCACCACATCCTTCATCGGAGCCTTCCACGCCACACCGTACTTCTGGCGGTCGAACGAGAGCTTGCCAGTGGCCTTGGCCACGCCGTTCTCTTCGGTCACCACGATGTCGGTCACTTTTTCATCGTTGGTCTTGCCACGGAGGGTCAATTTGCCGGTAGCGCTTGCGCCTTCCACGCTCGTGATCTCGAACGTAGCGGTCGGGAAGCTATCCACCGCGAAGAAGTCAGCGCTGCTGAGGTGACCCACGAGCATGCTCTTGGTACCTTCCTTGCTGCCATCAGGAGCGTAGGCGCTGTCCATGGGAGCGATGCTCTTCATGTCCACCGTGAACTTGCCACCCGTGACCGCACCACCTTTCACGCTGAAGGAACCTTCGGTCATGTTGATGGTACCGTTGTGGCTCTTAACGCCGAGCATGGTACCCGTCCAGGTCAATTTGCTGGCCGAAGCATCAACGGTGTAAGACTTCTCCATCGCAGCCAGGGCTGCGAGGCTATCGGCAGCGGCCTTTTCCTTGGCAGCAGCGATCTCAGCTTCGCTAGGACCGCAAGCAACAAGGGCTACGGCTGCCAGAGCGACAACGGACAGAACGGGGGATTTCATGTTGGGTTGAATGGTTGTTTGGGGGCGCAAAGGAACGGAGAATTTGTTCCCCATGGAAAATAGCCGTGAAATTTCGACGAATGCGGCTATCTGATCAACGAACCCCCTTGTGATGCGCTGCGAAGTAGGGCAGACGGACGATACCGGTCTTCACCGTACTGCGCTTGGAGGCGCTCCAGCACGCCCAGCCAATACGCCGCACCTTTCTCCTCGGCCCAAGCCAACAAGCCCTTGGGATAGTTCACACCCTTGGTCATGGCCAAGTCGATATCCTGCGCGCTGGCCACCTGCCAGAACAGCGCATCGGCCGCTTCGTTGATGAGCATGGCGAGGATGCGTTCGACGATCGCGTTGTAAACCTCCGCCGAGGCTCCCGACGAAGGAGGGGACCCTGCGGCCAACTGTCCTGCAGGGTCCTCTGCGAGAGACCCAGCGGAGGTATGGGTTTGCCCTGCGGAGGGCTGTGGTACGATCGCCCCGCTCGCATCATACTGGTAAAAGCCGCGCCCACTCTTCCTGCCCAACCTCCCGCTCTCCACCTGCCGTTGCTGCGTGAAGCTCGGCTTGTAGCGCGGGTCGAAGAAGAAGGCCTCCCACACGGTCCTCGTCACGGTGAAGTTGATGTCGTTGCCGATGAGGTCCATCAGCTCGAAGGGCCCCATCTTGAAGCCCAAGCTCTTCATGGCCGCATCGATGGTGGGCATGTTGGCGATGCCTTCTTCGTAGATGCGAATGGCCTCGCCGTAAAAAGGCCGCGCCACACGGTTCACGATGAAGCCGGGGGTGTCCTTGCACACCACGGGCACCTTGCCCCAGGCGGTCATCAGTGCCATGCAGCGGCTGGCGAGGGTCTCGTCACTGGCCAACCCAGGCACCACCTCCACCAGAGGCAGCAGCGGGGCGGGGTTGAAGAAGTGCAGACCCACCATACGCTCAGGGTGCTTCAGGCCACCGGCTATGGCCGTTACGGATAGCGAAGAGGTGTTGGTGGCCAGCACCGCATCCGCAGCTAGGATGCCTTCCAACTCGCTGAAGAGCTTCCGCTTGATGCCGAGGTCCTCGATGATGGCCTCGATGACCAGACCGCTGCCCACAAGTTCCTTCAGGTCGCTGGCCGGGGAGATGCGGCCGTGGATCCCATCGGCCTGCTCAGTGGTGAGCTTGCCCTTCTCCACCAGCTTGTCCAGCGTTTTCCGCAGACCCATCATGGCCTTGTCCACGGCTTCGCTGCGGGTATCGAACAGCACCACGCTGTGCCCCGCCTGTGCGGCCACTTGCGCAATGCCGCTGCCCATCGTCCCTGCGCCGATCACGGCGACCTTCATTGAACTGTCCATGTCTTATCCGCCGAAGCTATTGCGAAGGCGTGGGTGCGAAGATCGGGTGCCGATCAGAAGATCAGAGAATGAGATGATCAGATGATCGGGCAGCAGGCAATAGGGATCATCCCACTTGCGGGATCAATCCCAGACCCGAACGCTATCCACAGTGGCCGTGGTGGTGTCTATATGCACGTCCAAGTGAAACAAGGCGGTCCATCCAAGGTCCAAGTACCATGTCTTGGTAGATATGGAGGTATCCATATAGTTGGGTTCGCCAAGGAGTTCTTCCAACTCAGCGACGGAAATACCTTCCAATGGATGATTGTTCAACAGGTCATCAGACATTCTTCCCCGTTCTCGGTAATCTCCCTCGATCCACGCATTCGAGTCGAACGGCTTGTGGTCAGGTTGACAGCCCGTCAATGCCAACAGAAGCGTTACCGCAGTTATGTTGACGAAGCGGGTCATACGTGTCTACTATTCGCCGCGATAAACGGGTTTGCGTTTCTCCAGGAAAGCCTTTACGCCCTCATTGTAATCGTGGCTGCGGCCGGCGATGCTCTGTAGCTCGTTCTCATGGTCCAACTGGGTGTCGAGGCTGGTGTTCTGGGAGCGGTTCAATGCCTCCTTGGTGAGGGCGATGGCCTTGGTGGGCATGGTGGCCAGCTTTTTCGCGAGGGCGGTGGCCTCGTTCATCAATTCGGCATCAGGCATGGCCTTCCAGATCATGCCCATGGCCTCGGCCTCCTTGGCGCTCACCTTGGGTGCGAGGATCATTTGCCCGAAGGCGCGCTGCATGCCCACCAAACGCGGCAACGTGAACGTGCCGCCGCTATCCGGGATCAGGCCGATGTTGATGAAGCTCTGGATGAAGTTGGCGCTCTCGGCCGCTAGCGTGAGGTCGCAGGCGTAGGCGATGTTGGCCCCGGCACCGGCCGCCACACCGTTCACCGTGCACACCACCGGCTTGGGCAGGGTGCGAATGCGCCGCACGATGGGGTTGTACTGTGTGCTGATGATCTCCTCGATCTTGGTGCCCGGCGCGATGGCCTCCGCCAGGTCCTGACCTGCACAGAAGGCCCGCCCTTCGCCGGTGAGCAGCACGGCCCGCACACTGGCATCGGCCTTGATCCTATCCAAGGCATCAATGGTCTCCAGCGCCATCTCGCGGTCGAAGCTGTTCAGCTTGTCCGGACGGTTCAGGGAAATGGTGGCCACGCCGTCGGCGATGGTGAGGAGGATCTTGGTGTAGGACATAGTGCGAAGATCGGTCGATCAGAGGATCAGATGATCAGACGATAAGATGATCCGAATACAGCTTGGCTGGACCATTGATCAAGGTGCTTCGAAACGCCGCATTTCCAAGTACCACAAAAGGCTGCGAAGGTGGTAGCGCCAGTGGTGGTCGTAGCCGAAGCCAAAGTCCCAGCATGCCTTGATCGGTCGTTCCTGTTCCATCAACCAGACCACATCGGACAGTTCTCGTGTGATGTCCAGGATATCGTCGATGGCATCACCCAACATCACCCCCGTGCGCGAGAAGTCCGTTGTCACAGTCTCGGGGATATGATAGAAGCCGAGCATCGGGAACCGCTTCGATATGCGGTCACGCATTTCACTTTGGTCCCCGCGAGGAGGATCGGTGTTGCCATCTTCGAATTTGAGCCCAACGATAGGACCCAACTCGTACCGTAGCACGCTGAGCTTGTCGAGTATTGCTTCGAGTCGGAGTAGGTCGTCCTCGGATACTGGATTCGGGTCATCAACAAAGCCCAGCCATTCTTTCGATAGTGCCACAAGTTCCGGCAACAGACCCATTATCTGATCATCTGATCCCTCAAAGGCATTTGAACTGATCGAACGGCTCCAAACAATCCTGGCACTTCCACAGCGCCTTGCAGGCCGTGCTGCCGAAGAGCGAGAGCATCACCGTGTTCTTCGAATTGCACTGTGGGCACTGCACCACGGGTTGTTCGCCTTTCAGCGCGCGGATGTCGGCGCTCTTCTCTGGAGGGGCTATCCCGTATTCCTTCAGCTTGCGTTTGCCCTCTTCGGTGATCCAGTCGGTGGTCCAAGCGGGGGAGAGGGTCATCTTCACTTCCACCTCGGGCACGCCGGCCTCCAGCAGTTCCTTCTTGATATCGGCCGCCATCACGTCCATGGCCGGGCAGCCGGTGTAGGTGGGGGTGATGGTGATGATGGCCTTGCCGCTCTCCTCCACCTCCACACTGCGCACCACGCCCAGTTCCAGCACGTTGATGGCCGGTATCTCCGGGTCCTTCACATAATCGAGGAGCTCGAGGATGCGGTGTTGGGTGATCATGATCGAAATGTGTTCACCGCAAAGACGCCAAGGCCGCAAAGGTGTTCGCCACGCAGGACGGAATCGCGTTTTCTATGCGCACTTTGCGTCTTGGCGGTGAGGCCTTCACCACTCCACCCCCGGATACGCCCTTGTCACATGCTGCATCTCCGCCAGGATGAAGCCCATGTGCTCGCTGTGCAGGCCCTTGCGGCCACCGGTCATCATGAAGGCGTCGGCGGGGCGTTTCAATGTGGCTTCGGCCAGCACCTGGTCCACGGTCTTGCTCCAACTTTCCTTGATGGCGGTGATGTCCGGTGCGATGCCCGCCTTGGTCATTTCTTCCAGCACCGGATCGATCTCGAAGAGCTCCCCCGTGTAGGTCCAAAGGTCATCAAGGGCGGTTTGGGCGCGTTGGTGGCTCTCCTCGGTGCCATCACCGAAGCGGATGATCCACTCACTGCTCGCGCGCAGGTGGTAGGTCGCCTCTTTCACAGCTTTGCCCGCTATGGCAGCGAGTTGTTCGTCCGAGCTCTTCAGTAGGGCCTGCATCAAGGGCAGGTGGTACGCATCGAACAGGAAGCTGCGCACCATGGTATGGGCGTAGTCGCCGTTAGGCTGCTCCATCAGCTTCACGTTGGTGAACTGGCGCTCCATACGGAGATAGGCCAGGTTGTCCTCTGAGCGGCCCTTGCCTTCCACCTGGCCTGCATAGGTGAGCAGGTTGCGCGCTTCGCCGAGGTGGTCCAGCGCGCGGTTGGTCAGGGCGATGTCCTCCTCCAGAATGGGCCCATGGCCGCACCATTCACCCAGGCGTTGGCTCAGGATAAGGAGGTCGTCAGCGAGGCGAAGTGTATAAGTGAAGAGTGCGTTGTTCTGGCTCATGATCGCATGTCGACCAAGTGGGTCGATGGTACAGGTGCTTCGCAAAGAGCTTTCCTTGAAGCTCAGATGTATTTCGCGCCTTCAGGCATCGTGTAGAAGGTGGGATGCCGATAGGCCTTGTCATCCGCAGGATCGTAGAAGCTCTCGGCGTCCTCGGGGCGGCTGGCGTGTACGTGTTGCGAGGCCACCACCCAGATGCTGTTGCCCTCCTGGCGGCGGGTGTAAACATCTCGTGCGTTCTCGATCGCCATTTGTGGATCGGCGGCATGCAAACTGCCTACGTGCTTGTGTTCCAAACCGCGCTTGCTCTGGATGAAGATCTCCCAGAGGGGCCAGTTGTTGGGGTTCTCGCTCATTGGTATCCGGTGGTAACAGTGGTAGGTCAACCCAAGAGGTCGACGCTACAAATGCTTAGATCGTGAATTATGCAGCTTTGCGTTTGGCTTTCTTGGCGGCGTAGGCCACGGCGGCTTCACGCACCCAGGCACCTTCGTTGTGGGCCTTGTTGCGGGCGGCCAGGCGTTCCTTGTTGCAGGGGCCATTGCCGGCCACCACGTTGTTGAACTCGGTCCAATCGATGGTGCCCCAGTCGTAGTGCTTGGTCTCCTCGTTCCACTTCAGCTCCGGGTCGGGAATCGTGAGGCCGATCACTTCGGCCTGCTGCACGGTGCGGTCAATGAAGATCTGGCGCAGCTCATCGTTGCTCTGGCGCTTGATCTTCCACTTCATGCTTTGCGCGCTATGCGGGCTGTTGGCGTCCGTGGGGCCGAACATCATCAAGCTGGGCCACCACCACCGGTTGAGGGCATCCTGCGCCATTTCCTTCTGCTCGGGCGAGCCTTTCGCCAGCACGGCCATGATCTCGTAGCCCTGGCGCTGGTGGAAGCTTTCCTCCTTGCAGATGCGCACCATGGCGCGGGCGTAGGGACCATAGCTGGTGCGGCACAGCATCACCTGGTTCATGATGGCGGCACCGTCCACCAGCCAGCCGATGGCGCCGATGTCGGCCCAAGTGAGCGTGGGGTAGTTGAAGATGCTGCTGTACTTGGCCTTACCGCTCAGCAGATCGTCGATGGTCTGTTCCCGGCTCACACCCATCGTCTCTACAGCACTGTACAGGTATAGACCATGGCCGGCCTCATCCTGCACCTTGGCCAACAGGATGGCTTTGCGCTTCAGGCTCGGTGCGCGGGTGATCCAGTTACCCTCAGGAAGCATGCCCACCACTTCGCTGTGCGCATGCTGACTGATCTGGCGGATCAGGTTCTTACGATAGGCATCGGGCATCCAATCCTTGGGCTCGATCTTCTGTTCGGCGTCGATCTTGGCTTGGAAGATATCATCCAGGTTCTTCACATCCGTCATGGGCGGGTTCTTGTGGGGTTGCTAAGATAGGACGGCCAAGCGCACTACACTTGACCAACATCAGGTACAGAACAAGCTGGCAGGGTCATCTGTTCCAATCCACGCACCAGCAAAACCCCAACCGCTACTTTTGCCGCCCTTGAACATGACCACCCGCATGGCCCGGTTCCATTCCCTCGAAGTCGCAAGCGTACACCAAGAGACGCCCGAGTGCATCGTTGTCGGTTTCCGGATCCCGGAGTCGGAACAGGCTGATTTCGCCTTCGTGCACGGCCAATACCTCACCTTGAAGCTTTCCGTGAACGGGGAGGAGCTGCGCCGCAGCTATAGCATCTGCAGCAGTCCGCTGGATAAGGACGAGGTGCGCATCGCGGTGAAGAAGGTGCCAGGTGGCCGCGCCAGCACACAACTAGTGGATAAGTTGAAGCCCGGAATGCGCATCGAGGTGATGACGCCGATGGGCAATTTCACCACGGCGTTGGATGGTTCCAAGACCAGGCACTTCGTGGCGTTCGCGGCAGGCAGCGGAATTACGCCCATACTCAGCATCCTGAAGACCGTACTCCGGACCGAGCAACGCAGCCGGTTCACGCTCTTCTACGGCAATACGGACCAGGATCGCATCATCTTCCGCACCCGTCTTGATGAGTTGAAGGGTCAGTTCGGGGAACGGCTGTCCGTTCACCACATCCTTTCCAAAGGCGTGGATGAGGATATGCTCTTCAACGGACGGATCACGAAGGAGAAGGCCGTTCAGTTGCTTCAGCGCTTCGTGAGCGACCCCATGGACAAGGAGTTCTTCATCTGTGGTCCGGAGCAGATGATGGTGAATGTGAGCGAAGCCTTGGAGAAACAAGGGGTGGATAAGAAGCACATCCACATCGAGCTCTTCACCACGCCTGTGGCCACCGAAGCGAAGAAGCCCATAACGGTAGAAGATACCGGCGACTTCAACGGGGTGTCTGATGTGAAGGTCATCATGGATGGTCGCGAGCACCTGATCAAGCTCTCCGCGAAGGGCGATTCCGTCCTCGATGCGGCCTTGGATGCCGGACTCGATGTGCCGTTCGCCTGCAAAGGCGCGGTCTGCTGCACCTGCAAGGCGCGTGTGGTGGCGGGCAAGGTGGAGATGGATATGAACTATGCCCTGACCGATGATGAGGTGGCCGACGGCTATGTGCTCACCTGCCAGACCCATCCACGCAGCGCGAACGTCACGGTCGATTATGACCAGCATTGATGTTGTCGCCGCTCCAGCAATGGGGAATAGCGTAAAAGATCAAGGCGGGCTTACGGGCCCGCCTTGCTGTTCTCTCCGCCTTGGTTATGTTGTTTTGTAAGGCAGGGGAGAAGTCGGTATCACATCAGAAACTCGCTTGGGCGTACCCGGAAAGCTTGGATTGGATGTGGGTGAGGTAGTGTTCGCTGTGGTAGAACCCGCCTAGTTCCTCGCTGTAGCGGATGATGGCGGAAGGGAAATCGGTGTAGAAGGGATCAACGTTCGGGGAGGCAGTCTGTTGCAAGCTCACCGTGCACTCGTAGTCCGGGTATTTCACCAAGTCCTTGGGTAGCACGGTCTCAATGGCGATAAGCTTATCCTGATAGCCTTCCTTGGTGATGCGCACCGCATAACTCGCGTCGATATCGAGTTCGAGTTCGAAGCGCCCGCGTTTGTCGCTTTCCAATTTACCCAGCTCCACATTGTCCTTGAACAAGGTCACCTGGTAGCCATC
>JAEUTB010000209.1 GCA_016787995.1 Flavobacteriales bacterium
CGGGTGCGCGTCGGTGGGGTTCGCGCCGATGACCATGATGGTGTGCGTGTCCTTCAGGTCGTCGATGCTGTTGGTGGCCGCGCCGGTGCCGAAGGTCTTCTGCATGCCCAGGGCCGTGGGGCTGTGGCACACGCGCGCGCACGCGTCGATGTTGTTGGTGCCCACCTGTGCGCGGAAGAACTTCTGCATGAGGTAGTTCTCCTCGTTGGGGCAGCGCGCGCTGCTCACCCCGGCCAGCGCGTCGGGACCGTGCTGCTCGCGGATGCGGATGAAGCCATCGACGATGTAATCGTAGGCTTCGTCCCAAGTCGCGGGAACGAGCTCGCCATTCTTGCGGATCAATGGTGTGCGCAGCCGCTCGGGGTGGTCATAAAAGCGGAAGGCGTAGCGGCCCTTGAGGCAGGTGTGGCCTTGGTTGGCCTCGGCGTCGTACGGTGCGGTGATGCCGGCGACCTTGCCGTCCTTGACCTTTACTTCGAGGTTGCAGCCCACGCCGCAATAGGTGCACACGGTGCGCACCACCTCATCGGCCCTGGTCTCCTTGGCGCGGAACACGTCGGTGATGGCGCTGGTGGGACAGGCCTGCGCGCAGGCGCCGCAGCTCACGCAGTCGCTGTCCTTGAAGCTCTCGCCGGTGCCCTTGGCGATCCAGCTGTCGAAGCCACGACCGGCCATGGTGAGCACCATTTCGCCCTGCACCTCGTCGCACGCCCGCACGCAGCGGTAGCAGTTGATGCAGCTGCTGAGGTCGCTGACCATGTACGGATGCGAAGAGTCCTTCGCGAATGCGGCATCGGCACCCACTGCATCCAGAGGCAACGCACCCTTGGGGTAGCGCACGCTATCGATGTCGAAGCCCACTTGGTGCACCACGTTGTACAGTTCGTTGCGGCCGTGGTCCTCGGTCTTCAGTTGCTCGGTGTCGTAGTTGCTCAGCACCAGCTCCACGATGTTCTTCCGCAGCCGCTCCATGCGCGGGCTGTTCACCGTGATGTACTGCCCCTTGGCGATGGGCGTGTGGCAGCTCGCCATCACTTTCGTAGGGCCATCTTCTTGCAGCGCGACTTCCACACTGCATACACGGCAGGAACCAAAGGGCTCCAGGTTGGGCGCATCGCAGAGCGTGGGCACGGGGTTGGGTCCCCTGTGCCGCTTCAGGAAGGCGAGCATCGTTTCGCCCTTGTTGATGGGGTAGGCGATGCCGTCGATGTAAGCGACGTCGACTTCCGTGCGCGCAGCGTTGCTTGACTGCGGAGAGCTCTGCGTTTTCGCAGCCGGTGCGGCTGGCGCGTTATGCTTTGAAGTGGGCGTCGAGTTCATGGCTGAAGTATTGAAGCGCGTTCTTCACCCCCAGCGGCAAACCACCACCGAGTGCACACAAGCTGCCGATCTCCATGGTCTCCAACAGGTCGTTGAAGAGCGCACGGTCCATCTTGGCCTCCCCGGTGCGTGCACGGGCGATCATCTCCTCGCCGCGCTTGCTGCCGATGCGACAGGGGAAGCACTTGCCACAGCTTTCAA
>JAEUTB010000228.1 GCA_016787995.1 Flavobacteriales bacterium
GCTCATCTTCCTCTTCGGCATGCACGGTGCCACCATCGCGGCGTACAACTGGCTCTGCCTCGCCCTGGGCCTGGCCACCGGCTACTGGGTCATCTTCGTCACCGTGGCCAGCGAACAGTTCGGCACCAACATCCGCAGCACGGTGGCCACCACCACGCCCAACTTCGTGCGCGGCGCTGTGCTCCCCATCACCAACGCGTTCAAGTTCATCGCCGTGCCCGTAGGTAACATCACCGGTGCCCTGGTGGTGGGCCTTGTGTGCATCGGTGCAGCATTGTGGGCCACTTCGCGCGTGCAAGAGACCTTCCACCGCGATATGGACTATGTGGAGGAGTAAGGGTTCATCAGGACAGTGGCGGTCGTGACCCTCGATAGCGGTGCTGCGCAAGCTTTGCGGAACTGAGCACTACGTGCGGGCCAAAGACACGCGAATTCGGCGCTTTGATCCTTCGCTCTTGAGATGAAAGCCGAGGAGATCCAGGTGGATCCTTTTCAAGGATGTGTGGAAACCCGGAACTCCGACCCTTCGGCATCGGGCTTCTAGGGCTGTGTTCAGATTGCATTATATAACTTAAGTATATACCTTTGCTCTATGCGGCTATCCGGTCCGGTCCTTGTCGTTCTTGGCTGCTTTTCGATCATGGGATCCGCCCAGACCGTGCGCCTTGGCTGTCCGGAGGGCTACGTGGTGGCTGAGGTGGACAAGCGCCTGTCCAAAAAGCCTGCCGATCCTGATCTTTATCACCATTGGGTCCGTGGAGGTGCGCTCCTGGTCACACAGGGGGGGAGCGGTGGGCAACTCCTGCATGGGCCTTGTGAAGCCTTCCATCCGAACGGACAATTGCGAGAGAAGGGCGACTTCCATCATGGGCTAAAGGATGGTGAATGGAGGCATTGGGATGCGAATGGTGTGCTTTATCTCGTCCAGCATTGGAAGAAGGGACGTCAGCATGGGCCAGAGCGTCGGCTCAAAGCCGATCGGACCACTATGGAGGAGCGCATCTTCGCACGCGGACTTGTCAAGGAGCCGAGTAGGAAACGGGAGGGAAGTGAACATGCAAGGCCACGAAAATTGAGGGACGGTGAAGCGGCTCCTTTCGACGGGGAAAAGCCGGAGCCACGGAAGAAGAAACCCTTACTGAATAGGCGGGATAGGGAGCCGGCAAAAGCAACGAAGGAACCTGGACGATCGAAAACGCGGGCCAAGGGACCACGCGGCGGCAAAAGGAAAGAACCAACGCCTGCGCCATGAATCCGCAGCGTGTCCAGGCATCGGCCCTGTTCTACGCCGTGGTGGTGGTGCTACTCGTCGGATCAGTGGTCGGTGGTATCATCCTGCTCACGCATCATCGGAACCAGCTCGCCGAACGTTGGCTCGTGCATGAACGTGTGGCCTCCAACGCCCGGTCCGCTGCCCATCTCGCCTTGAGCCGCTCGGGACCTGAAGCGACGGAGGAGTTCATCGACCTTTTCGGTGAGGGTACCGATAGTGCAGCGGTCCGGTGGACCGCCTGGGGAGGCCTGGATCTGGTGCATGCACGCGCCTGGTACGCTGATCAGCAGGCCACGGTAGCGGCCTTCGCTGGTCGGCACTTCGACGATGCGCTCGTGCTGGACCTCGCGCGTCGAGCAGGAACCCTGCACCTCTGCGGTGATGCCCGCTTACACGGTGATGTGCGGGTGGCTCAGGCCGACGTGCGACGCGGGCATATCGAGGGAAGACCGTTCAGTGGTGAACGCTTGGTGGAAGGCGCTATCCACCGCGCCACCGAGACCACCACGACCTTGCGTAGCGACCTGGAGGAGCGCGTCCGCAGGCTCTGCGCCGGCCTGGCCTTCCAGGCCGAGCGGATCGTGACCGATGCTGCGGATCCCGGACCACCATGGAGCGGTGACCCGCAAGAACCGTTGCCAGTGCTACTCTACCATGGGGCCACCCATTTGGACCACGTCGATCTACGCGGTCCCCTGATCATCCGTTGCGACGACAGCCTTTCCATCGGTACCAGTGCCGCACTGGATCTCGTGATCATCCAAGCCCCGTTCATCGCCGTGGACCCGGGTGCCGCGTTCAGCGCACAGTGCTTCGCGACAACGGCTATCGTCATCGGCGAAGGGGCCCAGCTGCACTTCCCCTCCATGCTCGCGGTATGCCGGGACGAGCGACGTTCGGAAGCGGCGCTCATCGACGTGGGTGAAGATGTCGCCGTGCATGGTGCCGTGATCCTGCTTGACCGCTCCGTACGCGACCGCTCAGGTGGCGGGTTGGTCATCCACCCAAGAGCCGAGGTGCACGGCGAGGTGTTCGTGGAAGGCGGCGTTCAACACCAAGGTCTTGTGACAGGCACGCTGGTGGCGCGCGAAATGGTGCTTCGCACCCCGGCATCGATGTACCACGGCCATCTGCTCGACGGCATCCTTCGCCCTTACACGTTCGGTGAACCACGCGGTTTCGGGTGCTCGCACCAGGCCACCGAAAGAACCTTGCTCCAATGGGCTCCGGTCACACACGGCACGGTCATCGGCTGAAGGCCGCCACATTGTCGGAAAGCGTGCTCGCCATGGGACTCATGGCCGGTGCGCTATCCTTCGCGGTAGGCATGTATTCACGCACGCTCGCTGCCGACCACTCCTCCGATCGACTCTTGGCATGGGCCATCACCGAAGCGGTGATCGCCACGCGTGATCAGGTCGATCAGCCAGCGCCCCCAGCACCCCCGCACATCGCCGTGGACATCCAGGAGCAGGTCATTGCTCCCGGCCTGGTGCAACTAACCATCCGGTGTAGCCGAGGGGAACGTACACTCCTGACAAGGTCGGTCATCCAGCCGCTGCGCCCATGAAACGAATGCCCGCGTTCACCTTGTTGGAGGCCGTGTTGTCCCTCTTCCTCGTGCTGTTGATCGGGGGCTTCACCGTGTATGTTGTGCAGGCCTTGCAACACGGTGCACGCGCATTGCGCGGCGTTTCTGAATTCCAACAAGAGCTCATCTTCTTCAATACGGCCCTGCGCACGGACCTGGACCAAGCGCATCAGGTCACCGTCGCGGCCGATGGCGGTGTCGATTGTCTTTCCGAGGAAGGGTTGACGCACTACGCCTTCTTTCCGCGCGGTATCCGGCGCGAACGACCATCGGGCGACACCACGTTGTTCAGTCTGCCCGTGCAATGGACCGACCTCCGGACACTTTCGGAAGAAGTGCGGCTCGTGAACCTGGTCCGCATCCAGTTCGAAGGACCGGATAGCCTGTGGACCGCCTACTACAAGAACTACGCACCCGCCGACCAGGTGCGCGAACGCACGCGACATGCCCATCAGGATACCGGCCAACCTTGACCAGCGTGCAGCACCCGCACCGATAGCGCACGCAGCTACCCACGCGGCGTTCTGGCAACGCGACATCGCATGGCCGGGGAAAGGCCTCAACGAAGTGCGCAAGGAGCGCCTGTTCCGTGAACTGCATCTCCTGCTCAACGCAGGTGTCGATCCGAGGTCCGTGCTGGAACTCCTCCTGAAAGCGCAGAAGGAAGCGGGTGTGCGCAAGGTACTCGCCGAGGTGCGCGACGCGGTGATGCGCGGAGAGGTCCTTAGCCATGCGCTTGAGCGCACAGCAGCGTTTTCCGAATACGAGGTGCAGAGCATCCGCATCGGCGAGGAGAGCGGTCGCCTGGCACCGGTGTGCCTGCAGGTGGCCGAGCACCATGCCGACCGCATCAAACTACGACGCACCGTGCGGCAGGCCTTCGCTTATCCGCTTTTCGTGCTGTGCATCACCTTGGGGGTGGTCTTCTTCATGATGAACGTGGTGGTGCCCATGTTCGCCCAGGTGTTCGCGCGCTCCGGCGCCGAGCTACCAGCGCTCACCCGCCATGTGCTCACGGCCTCCACCATCGTGCGCGAGGGTTGGCCGTTGATGGGGCTCGGCGTGGTCGGCTTCGTTGGTGCTGCTTTCCTGCTGAAAGAGCGCGCGGTCTGGCGCCGCTGGTCCGAAAAGGTGGGCATGCGTCTGCCCGTGCTCGGCGAGCTGCGGCGCAAGGCCCTGCTTGCGCGCTTCTGTCGTTCCATGGCCTTCCTGCTGCAGTCCGGGTCGCCGTTGGACCGCGCATTGGAACTCAGCGAGCGCATGTCCACTTCACCGCGGTTGCGCCATGCCTTGCAGGATATCCGCGCCAAGGTGGTGCGCGGTAGCGCGCTTCACGAAGCCATGAGCGCGCATGCCATCTTCGATCCGGAGCTCATCGCCATGCTCGGTGTGGCGGAAGAGGTGAAACAACTGGACACCATGTTCCAACGCCTCGGCGAACGGTACATGGCCGATGTGCAACACCGCACCTCGATGCTCGGCAGCGTGCTGGAACCGGCCACCATCCTGCTCATCTCCGTGCTCGTCGGCACCGTGCTTGTGGCCATGTATCTACCCATGTTCAAGTTGAGCACGACGTTCTGAGGGTGAAGGACGGTCGTCCTCAGACGCGAGGGAGATGCCTCGATCGTTGTGCGGCTGGGCCTTGGGGAAGCTTGCAGAGCCTCTAGTTATGATTGGCCCGAAAACAGGGGGAGCTTACAGGCGCCGCTCTTGGCCTGGCCTTCGCCCAGCAGCTCCTCCACGCTCACGAGCAATTCAATTTAGCTGTCATAGTGCTTTTTGGAATCCTGGTCACGGTAGCTACCCGGGTACAGTAGTTGTAAACATTCATTGACTAATCCTTGATTCCTACGCTTAAGAAATGTATCTCAGAGAATACGGCTTCAAAGTGCCCAGGTATGGCTGGACACTCGATCCAATTCGAAAGTTCATCCCCTTCTACCGGATGATTCATTCTTGAAAAATCGAAATACTTGGATAGGGTGGTCGAGTCTTCGAATTGAACCAGAATCCCACGGTCAACCACCTTGTAAGAAGAGGGAAGTAACTGGTAGCACGGAGCACTCGAACCTCTTAGTCGGTTGGTGTCTGGCCATAGAGCCATCAGAACAACCTTATGCTCTTCTCCTTTTCGGAGCACCATTGCCATGTGCTCCTCATAGAAGAGACGTACTTTTTCGTCTTTAAAGGCACTCCTTGGCACGTCTACCTCAATTGTGTCGCAGCAGGCTGCTAATCCGATTGCGAGCAAGAGCAACGGACCTATCGGTCGTGGGCTTATCTGCAATAGTCTCCAAGGCATCGGTTCTTGTTGTAGTCTAGGTTAAAATCCTTCACTTTTTCGTTGTACTGCGACATCCGATCCGAGTACGGATGGTAGACGTAGTGCGGTGCTGGTTCTTTGCCGTTCAAACTGGCTTTCTTTGCCGCGTATGCTGCTTGGTCGGAAGTATCCCTAGGTTTTGCTGAACCAGGATAGTCACCGGATGCCCCTAGTCCTTTCATATCGAAACCAGGATGGGAATGCATCGAAAATGTCTGCCTTGCAGTAAAAAGAGCTGGAGATACTCCGGCTTCACTAAAGTCGGTGTGGAGCTCGAACCTTTCAACTCCTTTGACATTAAATCCTGTTAATCGCCATTCGACATCAGATCCTTTCGCCAAAGTCTGAAAAAGACGGAACGCATCCTCGCCTCGGCTCGTTTCTGCATGTCCATTCCCTTGCAGGGAAGGAAGTAGACTGCGGTCATGAACTTTAACTGAACCGGTCTCTATTCCTCCTTTACCGTCATGGCCTGAATAGAAAAGTCTATCAAAGTCGTCTTTAGTTTGGCGGACGAACTCAACTTTTCCATTTTCATTTAAGCGGTAATCATCCACTTGCCGCCCATCCGGATCAACCAAGCTGATCGGATTCCCCATCACATAGTTATACGGGCTCCAACTCGCATAATCTGCCGCCAACGGATCCAAGCTCAGGAACCGCGCCACATCACTATCATAGTACCGCGCGCCGCGGTAGTCCAAGCCGGTCTCTTGGTCCCTTTCATGGTGCGTGGTCAGGTACTTCTCCGGCCCAGTACTATTCACGAACTCGCGCAGGATGGAGCCATTCGGGAAATAATCCACCGCATGCTCCAAGGTGCGCAGGTGCCCGGCACCGTTGCTGCCGTCGCAGCCCACGCTGTAGGTCACGCGGGTGTTGCCGAGGTGGTCGTGTACGTAGAAGGTGAGCTCCCGCAGGCGCGGATCGTCGAAGAACGAATAGCTGAAGGGTACTCCATGGGCGCCGCTCTTGGCCTGGCCTTCGCCCAGAAGCTCCTCCACGCTCACGAGCATGGGCTGTTCGCCGGTGTTGCGCGCGATCTCCACGGTGGCTTTGTCCGTGGGGAAGGTATAACGGAATTGGTCGAGTTGTTCCCACCTGGGTAAGGAACGGCACGGATCGCAGATCCGCGCCAGCAGGGGGGAGCCATAATGGAATTGATCCATAAAAGACCAACATAATGCCCAGTTCTATTCCAAAAGACTACGAACATACTTGATTAGAGAGTCATTGTAGAAAGCAACGTCATTTAGAATAATGTTCGATGCATTCAGGCCGATCGTGTCGTTGGATCCTTGCTTGTTGTAGAGGACGATAATACATCTCGTGTTCTTTCCATGAGCCAACATCTTGTTTCTATCTGTGTGATTTTGCAGTCGAGTAACAATCTCTTGAGGCTGCGGTACACGAGTACGATGCATCTCGTTGGCAAAGATGAGGTGGAACTCCGGAACATGCACAGTCGTGATCGTGGACATCTCAAATGGAACGGATAGGATCGCGGCCGAGTCGTAGGAGGTCGCGAAAGGGACCACTTTTGGGAGGTCGGACTTCCGTTCCGAACTTGGTTGACATCCGCTGTTGAACGTTAATATAAGGAGTAGGACAATTAGAATCGTCTTCATCGCTCTTGTCGGGTTTGTTCGTCCTTGTAATAGTCGACATGCACTGGCGCACGTTCACCTTCATGATCCGTTCTTGTGACTTCACCTTCTTTGATATCACCCATTCTCTTAGCAACCTCCTGTTCTGATCCCTCAATAACGCGCTCCTCTTCTTTGTTGTCGTATGGGTTACTCGGATCATCTTTGATGTCCTTCAGGTAACCGTCCGGATCTGCGTCCCAACGCTGCGCATGGTCGACTTCATGCATCAGTACCGTCTCGGGAGATAGCCATGACCCATTGGTGGTTTTGACTCCCATCCATGAATCCCAGGTGATCGTATTGGTTGTGGGGTCGAAGGTGCTATTGAGCAATCCTTCATTAAGAGTGTAGACTACATCTGAGGCCTGGAGCTTGGCAAGTAAGCCTGCGGCTCCAGCCTTGTTCAATCGTTCGACGGCTTTCGCAAAGTCCTTTTTAAATTTGTCGGAAACGCCGGAAGCAAATACAACCTTTCTTCCATCCGGATCAACCAAGCTGATCGGATTCCCCATCACATAGTTATACGGGCTCCAACTCGCATAATCTGCCGCCAACGGATCCAAGCTCAGGAACCGCGCCACATCACTATCATAGTACCGCGCGCCTCTGTAGTCCAGCCCCGTCTCGGCATCGCGTTCATGGTGTGTGGTCAGGTACTTCTCCGGCCCATTACTATTCACGAACTCGCGCAGGATGGAGCCGTACGGGAAATAATCCACCGCATGCTCCAAGGTGCGCAGGTGCCCGGCACCGTTGCTGCCGTCGCAGCCCACGGTGTAGGTCACGCGGGTGTTGCCCAGGTGGTCGTGTACGTAGAAGGTGAGCTCGCGCAGGCGTGTATCGTCGAAGAACGAATAGCTGAAGGGTACCCCATGGGCGCCGCTCTTGGCCTGGCCTTCGCCCAGCAGTTCCTCCACGCTTACCAGAATGGGATGTTCA
>JAEUTB010000232.1 GCA_016787995.1 Flavobacteriales bacterium
GATCGAAGCCGTCCGATTCCGTGATCGACTTTCGGTGAAATTCGATGTACCAGATGAGCTTGGAGAAGCCTTGGTGCCATCGATGATCCTTCAACCATTGGCGGAAAATGCCATCAAGCATGGTCTGGACTCCCAGGATGAAGGCGTTGAGATAATCGTCACGGCGAAACGAATGAACGGCTCACTGATCCTATCCGTGGTGGATGATGGGCATGGGTGCCCTGATGTCGAGAAGGCATTGCTGCGTGGTGGAATCGGACTTCAGAATGTGCGCGAGCGCTTGCGGAACTTATACGGTGAGCGCGGCAACATGCACGCCTCCTCACCGGATCCCGGCGGATTCAGAGTGGACCTGCATTTTCCATACGAACAAGGAACTCCTACAGATGAAACGTACTCGCATCATCGTCGTGGATGACGAACCGGACGCACGGGAACGATCAGTGGAATTGATCGGCCAGGACCCCACTTTGGAAGTGGTATCGGAATGCCGCAATGGTGAAGAAGCGGTGCATGCCATCATCAAACACAAGCCGGATCTCGTCCTGCTCGATGTGCAGATGCCGGTGATGAACGGATTCGACGTTGTTCGAAGGATCGGCCCGTCCCGCATGCCCCTCACCATCTTCGTAACGGCATACGACAAATTCGCCTTGAAGGCCTTCGAGGTCAATGCCGTGGACTACCTGCTGAAGCCCTATGATGATGCCCGGTTCCATGCTGCGGTGGCCAAGGCGAAGAAGCTCGCTGCCATGAGCACGAATGACCGTTTAACGGGAAGACTAATGGACCTGGTCCGTGGCCATTTGCACGAACAGAACGAGTTCACCGAAACCTTCACCATACGCGATAAGGGACGCGACCATGTGGTCCATGTGGATGATGTGGTCTTCCTGCGGGCCGAAGGGAACTACCTGTGCCTACAACTGAAAGAGCGCAACTACCTCTACCGGATGACGATGAACGCGGTGGAAACCGAACTGGACCCTGCACGGTTCATGCGTATCCATCGTAGTTACATCGTGAACACTCTTCATATCCGTAACACCCGTTACAGCGGTAACAACGAGTTCATCTTCACCATGGCGAACGGAGAGCGGATCGTCAGCGGTCGCAGCTACAAAGAACAGATCGCTTCGAACCTCACACGCACGGAAACCCCGTCCTGAGACCGATCGCATATCGGAGAGGTGTTCGCTTGGAATTGGTCCTGCTTCACGTATTCCACCCCGAACCCCACGGACCGTCCCGTCCCGAACTCGGCACAGCCTGAGCCCCGATACTTTGAGCCTTCCGAAACGGCCCTCCCTTCTGGACGGTCGGCCCGGATACCGAGTATCGCATGCAACCGGAAGTCACCGAGGCGGTGGAGGACCCACAGGAAGAACTGGACGTAGTACATTGGCGCTATGTACCGGCGTTCCGTGAGGAGGAAGAAGCGGACGTTCCTGCAGACCCTCCTCTCAGTTGGAGTTCCCGCCCAAGAATGATGCTCATTGCCAAGGTCCGCTCCTATTTCGCCCAAGCGCCCGTCCCCATGCGGACCGTGTTCTTCGCGGCCGGACTACTTTCTGGGCTTTTCGTCTTCACTTCCTTCATTGGCCGCACCCAACTGGGAATGGCTCCGGAGAGGTTCGACTGGTGGATGCAAGCCCCGATCCCCTTCCTGAATTTCTTCACCTGGGCCTTGGTCCTGCCATTGGTGCATGACTGGTCGAAGAAATGGCCGTTGAAAACAAGGCCGATCTGGAAGTCCATCGTGATCCACTTTTCGTTCGGATTGTTGTTGTGCGTCATTCACGAGATCTTCACCAACACCCTTTACATCCTCTTGCTCAACTATATCGGTCGCTTGGAATGGCAGCCCGAAATGTTGAGTGGCATCATCCTGAGCCTACCTGGTGGCGTGGTGCAGCGCTTCATGGAATACGGCCTACTCTTGATCATACTCATGTACATGGAAACCCACCGGCAAGTGGGCCAAGAACGAACACGTGTCCTGCAACTCCAGAACGAGTTACAGACCACCCAACTGTTATCGCTGAAGAAACAGTTACAACCACATTTCCTCTACAATACACTCAACACGGTGAGCGCACTGATGGACGAGGACACGAAAAGTGCGCGCATCGTCCTTTCCAAACTCGGACAGTTGCTGCGGATCACGTTGGATGAGGAACGGAAAGAGCGTGTCACCCTCATCCATGAGATCGACCATGTGGGCAACTATCTGGGCATCGAGGCGATCCGGTTCAAGGACCGATTGCAAGTGCGGTACGACATCCCCTCCGATTGCCAGAATGCGTTGGTTCCGAGCATGGTACTGCAGCCTCTCGTCGAGAACTCCATCAAGCACGGGCTCGACGCTGTGAGCGCTGAAGTGCGCATTACGATAGACGCGCAGCGTAAGGGCGACGACCTCGTACTTACCGTAAGCGACAATGGCCGGGGCTGCACGGACGTGTCGAAAGCGCTGGCCAAAGGAGGTATCGGTCTACGCAACGTCCGCGAACGTTTATCCCTCCTCCATGGCCACGGCGGTCGATTCCAAGTAGCCTCCGAGCCCGGCAATGGCTTCCGCGTCATGATCTCAATTCCTTTCGAGCAAAAGGAACGAAAACGACATGAAGAACATTCGCACGTTGGTGGTCGATGACGAGCCTGCCGCTCGATCCCGCATCCTGCGCCTTTTGAACGCGGATCCAGAGATCCGCGTAGTGGCCGAATGCAGGAATGGCCAAGAGGCCCTGACCACCATTCAACAAGAACCGGTAGACCTCCTTTACCTCGATGTGCAGATGCCGCAGCTGAGCGGCTTTGATGTCGTCCGCAAATTCGGGCCAGGGCAATCGCCCTTCGTGGTTTTCGTGACCGCACATGACCAATACGCCACCAAGGCCTTTGATGTTCACGCTGTGGACTACCTCTTGAAGCCCTATGACGACGAGCGCTTCTATACCTCGCTCGCCAGGGCCAAGGACTTCATCGAGATGCGGGAGAACAAGCGATTGACCGGCCGTTTGATGGACCTGGTCCAGGACCACTTGAACACCCGCAGGGAGTACACACAAGTGATCGTGATCAAGGAAAAAGGTCGCGAGTACCGCGTACCGGTGAAGGACATCCTCTTCATCCGTGCGGAAGGGAACTACTTGATCCTACAGACCAAGCCGCGCCACTACCTCTTGCGCATGACCATGAACATGGTGGAGACCGACCTGGACCCGGCGGTATTCGTGCGTGTGCACCGTAGCTACATGGTTAACATGGCCCATGTGCGCAATTCTCGGTACAGTGGCAATAACGAGTTCCTATTCACCATGAGCAACGGCCAGCACGTGCTCAGCGGGCGCAGTTACAAAGAGCACATCGCCAAGCTGCTGAGCCGCCCGACCACCGACCAATAAGGCCGGACGGGGCGGTCCGTTCAGCCTGTGGTGAATGTCCACACTACTCTCACGCCACTTCCTCAGTTTTGTCAAAACACCTTCCATCGATGCGCCTCCTTCCGCTTTCGCTCCTCCTCTCGATCAGCATTCCCGTGCTCGCACAAGAGCCCTTCGAACGTATCCTGACCATGCCCGGTGCGCTGTACATCGCAGGGGTGGCCAGGGATGCAGAGAACCATTTCCTGATCGCTTCGGTGAACGAGGACGATATCCAGGTGACGCGCCTCTCCCCGGAAGGCGATCACGTTTGGACCAACAAGTACCCGCTGTTCACCGAGGATGGGTTGTACGGCAATAGCATCGCCGTGGGCCCGGAAGGCATCCTTGTGGCGGGATATACCATTGGACTCGGCACCAATTCGCGCGATGGCCTCTTGCTTCGTATCGCACTGGACGGCACCCTGATCTCGGCGAAGCGCGTGGACACCGGAAGCTCCAATGCGTTCCACTACCTGAAGGCCACCCCCGACGGTTTCATCGCCACTGGCCGATCCGACGCAGCCGGGAACCAGTACGACATGACACTGGCTAAACTGGACCATGAAGGCACCATTGAATGGCAGCGGTCTTACGGGACATCGGGATGGGATTGGGGCTACCAAGCCACGCCACTCGCAGATGGCGGATATGCGCTGGTAGGCTACGGCGATGGGCTCGGCACCGGGTTCTCGCCGTCCGGCTACCTGGTGCGTACCGATGCCCTGGGCAATGAACTCTGGGCACGCAGCATCAGCAGTGGTGGTGGTGTGGACGAAGCCTATACGGTAGCAGAGAGTGTGACAGGGGATATCTATGTCGGCGGCCGTTCACTGGGCTACTTTCCCGGTGACGTGACGGCCTTCATCACCAAGTTATCCAGTTCGGGAACACATCTCTGGACGCGCGTATTGGAACAAGGAATCGAGACCGTTTCCTTGGTCGCTGGTCAGGATGGTGGTGTAACCTACCTTGCCCATCCTCAATATGTGGAAGGTGCTGCGGGCGACTACGAAATGGCCTGGGGTGAGTTCGGACCCGACGGCGTGCTGAACAATTCGAAACTGTTCGGGGGTGTAGGATCGGACAACGGCACAGCCCTGTTCGACATGGGCGATGGTTCCCTTGCTGTTCTAGGCTTCACCAACTTGGGCACCAGCGAATGGAGCGGCATATTGATCCGCACCGATGAGAACCTAGATGCAGTGTGCAACAACCTAGAACTGGACCTGCCCTGGACCGAAGACGAAGCCATCGTTACACCTTTCACAAGCCTACCGGGCTCAGGGTTCAACGTATTCAACTACACCATGGGGACCGAATCGGTGGCAGTGAGTTCTTTCAACCCATGCTGCTCTGTTTCCGCTAGCTACGCCACAACGAACGTCGGTTACCAATTCACTTTCGACAACACCAGCACAGGTGCGACCACCTACCTGTGGGACCTGGGTGACGGCACCGAGAGCGACGAGGAGTCGCCCACACACACCTATGCTGAGGCCGGACCGTACACCGTGTGCCTCACTGCCTTTGGCGAATGCGGCGAAGCGACCACCTGTGAAACCATCTCAATCGGTGTTGGCATCGGCGAAGTCGGTGGCGCGTTCACGGTGGACGTGTACCCTTCGCCTGCGAACGGAAGCTTTACCATTCGGTCTTCGCAAGAACATATCCGAAGCGTGCGGCTTGTAGATGCTGGTGGTCGCGAGGTGGTGCGGATAGATCGCGTGAACGCTACACAAGTACAGGTCCCTGTGGATGGATCCGCGGCAGGCATTTACACCGTGCGTACAGAACTTTCAAATGGCGGGATCGTTCGTTCGCAAGTTGCGATCGATCGATAAGCATGTGATACCACGTCTTGCGCTCCTCTCACCATAGCACCACGAGAACCACCTGGCCATGGCGGTTTTGGGTGATGTTACCATTCTTGTTGTTCGCGGATCTTCTAGTAGCCCAGGAGATCTGCGACAACGGCGTGGACGATGATGGCAACGGACTGGTGGACTTGAATGATGTTGCGGGCTGTCCGTGTGATCTGGTCGTGACGCAACCCTCGCTGATCACCAACGGATCGTTCGAAGATAACACGTGTTGCCCACAAGGACTCCACGAATACTTCGAGTGCGCCACAGGGTGGATGAACTACTTTGAAAGCGCCACGGTGGATTACTACAACTGCAATTATGTGCCGTCCGCGATCCCGCAGCCCCTCCCAGATGGCTCGGGGGTCGTCGGTTTCGGCGCGTTCACAGACTGGTCTTGGAACAATAGCTACTACGAATACCTTACGACCTGTCTGAATTCGCCCATGCAGACCGGGGAAACCTTCGAGCTCCAGTTCAATATCGCTGCTGCACGATTGCAATTCATGCAGCCCTCGGGTGTTCTTATTCCTAGTTCGCCGCTCAACATGGGGCCTATCGACCTCGCCATCTACGGATACGCGAGTTGCATCACCGAACCGTACGTCTATTACGACCCTGTCTTCGGGAATCCTTTGCCAGCTACGTATTGCGCAACGGATCTGGGGTGGACCGAACTGGGCCATGTGACCTACAACCCCGTGACCACTTGGCAGGAGATCTCCTTCACATTCACCGCACCGTTCGATGTACAGGGCATCATGTTCGGACCCACCTGCCCCGTGCCACAGGACTACATCTCCACCCAGAGCACCTGGCCCTATTTCTTTCTGGATGCAATGGACCTGACCGAGGTCACGCTGGTGGTGAACCGTACGGGACATCCTTGCACGAACGACCTGGTGCTTACCGGTGCGCCGTATAGTGCCATGAATACCTACCAATGGTTCCTGGACGGAGTGGCCATCGTGGGCCAGATGGACGACACCCTGCATGCCTCCACGCTCGGGTTGGGCGAGGGCACTTATGCGCTGCGCATGATCGCTCCCGATGGAACCTGTCTTGTAGCAGAGGAAGAGGTCCTCGTGGAATATCCCGTTCCGCTGGCTAGCATGGTCCCGCAGGAGGGATGTGCACCATTGAACGTGGAGTTCACCAACCTGACCACGCCTGCACTGAGCGCCATGTTGAACTGGGACTTTGGCGATGGCGCTTCGTCAGCGGCGCCATACATACAGCATATCTACAACGACCCAGGTGTGTACGACGTTACCCTTACGGTGACTTCAGCACTAGGCTGCTCAGCGGACAGCATCTTCGAGGATGCCATAACCGTACACCCCAGACCGGTGGCATCATTCGAAACCAGTGCCACTGAAGCCTGCGTCGGGGAGGAGATCACCTTCACCAATACCAGCGCACCGACCGATGCATACACCTGTTCATGGTCCTTCGGAGATGGTACATTGTCCACGGATTGTATCACATCGTACGCTTACGCATCCGCAGGCACCTACAATGTGTTGCTCGCTGTTACCAGCGTGTTCGGCTGTACCGATGACACCCTGCGGTCGCAGCTGATCACGATACTTCCCACACCGGAACCCGCATTCTCCTTCACTACGGACAACGGTTGTATCCCACTCGAGGTGCGCTTTGAGAACGAAACTCCGGACCAGGAAGTGCAGACCGCGCTGTGGGACCTCGGCAATGGGCAATCCGCAAATACACCGAACGCCATCGCGCTCTACGACACACCCGGTGTCTATACCGTTGCGCTCACCATGACGAACGCACTCGGGTGCAGCGCGACCCATACCGTTCCGAACGCGATCACTGCCCATGGACTTCCGGTGGTGACCTTCTTCGTGGAACCTGACTCCGGCTGTGCTCCGCTCGATGTACAGTTCACCAACACCACCGACCCCGGAATGATCGGGGGGTGTGTTTGGATGTTCGGCGATGGCATGTCTTCCACGTCCTGTGGAACTGAGCATACCTACGAGGATAGTGGCACCTACACGGTATCGCTCACCGTGAACTCCCCTGCAGGTTGCGAAGGGGATACCACACTGTATCACTTGGTCCATGTTGACCCCTCGCCTACAGCGAATTTCACTTTCGGTCCACAACCCACGAACTTCTACCAGCCTGAAGTCACTTTCGTGGATGCATCCAGTAACGATGTCATCCTTTGGAGCTGGCACTTTCCAGAGGGTTCGCCGGACACCGCTTCCAGCGGGCAGGTTACGGTGAGTTACCCCAACGACGATGGAGGCAGCTACCCTGCCCAACTCGTAGTGTCGAATCGATTCGGGTGTACGGATACGCTTCTGGCGGTGGTGGCGATCGACGGCGTGCATTCGGTGTATGCACCCAATGCTTTCACTCCTGATGGCGATGGGGTGAACGCGGTCTTCCTCCCGATGATACGCGATGATGTCCCTAGTGACCATGACATGCGCATCTTCGATCGCTGGGGCCGCGAAGTCTTCCGTACG
Organism: Flavobacteriales bacterium; assembly: GCA_016787995.1. GTDB lineage: Bacteria > Bacteroidota > Bacteroidia > Flavobacteriales_F > PHOS-HE28 > PHOS-HE28. Next base: position 7,792 of record JAEUTB010000232.1, read on the forward strand.
ACCGACCCTGGCCAAGGCTGGGATGGCAGTGTGGACGGTGCCGGGCCAAAGACCGATGTGTATGTCTGGAAGCTGCGTTCGCGTAACCGGGTAGATGGGATAATGCGCGAATACATCGGCCATGTGACCGTGCTGCGCTAGAGACCGCGTCCCATCGTGACGTCAGGTCGCGACCAGAACCGCTCCCGGTCTTATTCGTTGCTTCTTGTTCTAGTCACTACGAACCGATGCTGGATCCTGCCTTCGTGAGGAAGCATCCACAGGCCACTCGTGCGTCCACACCTACCGGCAACTGGCATCACTTCGAGAATGCCTACGACACATCCACACCGAGTTCAACGGACCACCCCGTCCGAACCAGCGACCCTTCCCCGATGCGCCATCTTGGTTGCACGATGATGCCTTTCGACCATACGAAACGTCCGATGCAACGATCATCACCGGTCCCTGCTCTCCTGCTCCTGGCCAGCCTACTCCTGCACATTCCCACGTTCGCTCAACTCGAAGTGAACACCACGTTCACACCGGCCGACTTGGTGAACGATATCCTCGTCGGACAAGGAGTCTCGGTGACCAACATCTCCTTCAATGGTGCGCCCGCCACCACGGTGAACGATCAGGTCGGCGCCTTCTACAGCTCCAATTCCAACCTGGCCCTTCTGGATGGTATCGTACTGGCCACCGGTAAAGTGGTAGGGGTGACCGGGTCCAATCAAAACACCAGCCTCACGGTGCCGCCAGCCTTTCCGTTGAACGTCTCCGACCCCGACCTGGCTTTGATCGAGACGGTGCAGCGGTGCATCGCGGTGCTGGAATTCGACTTCATCCCCACGGGTGATTCCATCAACTTCCGCTTCGTTTTCGGTTCGGAGGAATACCCTGAGTATGTCTGCTCGCAATACAATGATGTATTCGGCTTCTTCTTGAGCGGACCAGGTATCGAGGGGCCGTTCACGAACAACGCCATCAACTTGGGCGTGCTTCCGAACTCCACCGTTCCCATCACAGTGAACACGGTGAATAGCGGCGTGCCTGGGGTTCTAGGGGGTGGGCCTTCGGGCTGCACAGCTTCGGACCCCAACTGGCAACTGAACTCCGCATACTACGTGAACAACCAAGGCGGTGCCACAGTGGAACTCGACGGTTTCACAGTACCGATACGGACAGGGGCAGCAGTGGTATGCGGCCAGACGTACCACATCAAGATCGCTCTCGCCCATGCTGGCGGGGACGCGAGCCTTGATTCAGCGGTGTTCATCGAAGGTGGAAGCTTCTCGTCCACCAGCGCTCTTGAGGTAACTGCCGAAACCCCACAAGGGAACGGAACGCTCACTGAAGGCTGTGGCGATGCCATCATCACCCTTGAAGTACCCGCGCGCAGCGGCGATGCCGACGTGCAGCTAAGCTTCCGCGGATCCGCGATGAACGAGGATGAACTGGCCGGTGACATCGCGTCCGTGACCATACCATCGGGTACGACAAGCCTCACTTTCCCGATAAGCGCCGTAAACGATGATATGGTGGAAGGAGCCGAACAACTCTGGATCGTGGCCTCATGGGTCGCGGATTGTGGATCCACGGCTACCGATTCCGTGCGCATCACCCTGTTGGATTATTCACCAATGGAGATACTCACGAACGACCAGTACTTAGCCTGTGATCGTGACAGTGTCGATCTGGATGCGCTTGTC